>JAATVR010000568.1 GCA_014523665.1 Nitrososphaerales archaeon TH526 | reverse complement strand
CTAGATCCAGATGCGTGAATTATTGAGCCCAAAGTTTATGTCAAAAATGGTTCATACACCACTCGCAGGGGAGAAGGAAGGTAAAAGTATAATAGGCGCTCCCAAATGAAGGCCAATCTTAGAGAATATAATTATTCAGGTATTTGTTATTCTACATTTTAGAAATTAGAGGTGAAAAATCTGCGTATAACCTTACCGAAGTTAGTAACCCTTGCTCATTTCTATCTAAATATCCCACTGCATTTACAGTGATTTCTTTTCCATCAGATAAGGTGAAATGATTTACTATCTCTGATGAAAAAGCTGAATCAATACCATAGATATTTAATAATTCATGGCCGTTTCTGTTAAACGAAGTCCAAAGTGAAGTAAGTTGTTTTGTAATTTGATCTTTTCCATTCACTGGTGGATTATTATTTATTTGCAATGTACAATCATCAGATAAATAACTTGTATAAGATTTAATATCTCTGTTATCAATAGTATTCAAGTATCCTAGATACCACTGAAAGGCTTTTTCCGAAAGTTGATTTATTCTGAGCTTATCGCTCCTTGTTCTTGTCTCCATCTAGAAATCAAAATTTAATGAAATACTATAATATTTAACTTTTGATTTGTTGTATAATAAAGAATTAAGACTTGTTACTTCACTATTCAGTCTTCGCCCTTAAATTATTTTGTCATTTCTAACTTTGATGCCGTGATCGTATCAATGCCATGATTTAATTCAGTTATGCTGATAAGCTTAAGTGAATTAGGTTCTGTTACTACGGGTATAGAACCTTGCTGTTACTGCGAGTTTGTTCCTACTGTTGTTGCCCTTATGTCTTTTGACTTAGTCGTACGTACACAATCTACTCGTAGATATTTCATAGAAAGGTTATATGAACTCTATGATACAATGTTCACCTACTAAATTATATCATTATTAGAAATAATTGACGAGGTAGAATTTTTAGGTTGTATAAGCCTACATAACTTCTTTATGTCTGCTGAAAGTCCGATCTTTAAATTAATGAGTTTGCCATGAAATAGTCTCCGGACTTGTATTATCAGGAATTCTTAAGAATGTAAAATTTGTTTGAAAATACTTGTACATAAACGAGATAACCTAGGTAAATCTGTCAAAAATAATCTCAGAGATAGCTTTACACACCTATTACAATAGTACAAATATGACACTAGGAATTGATACCCCGTATATGAAGACTAATCTTTAAGTACTGACTGTAGGCCTATCTCAATATCCAGATGATTGAGTCATTTGAAATAACAACATGACAGATAATTAATCACATAGAGGTTTATCTCTAGATGATAACAAGGGAGAAATAGTGAATTATTTTCCAACATGGAATTGGAAGGAGCGAAGGAGTAATATCAACGTTGATTCTGTTGAGTTAATGTTCCCAATCGATGAAGCAGTGGTGCTGGTTTTGGTGTTATAAGACCCAATATTTAGTTACCAAATCTGAATGTCCAACCCATCTGGCCCCGATGCCAACTTCACCACCGCTGCTGAAACAAATGGTTTTGCTAAACCTGATAGTGAAATTGAAAGGGTACCTTCAATTATAATTGAATATTCATGAGTATGTGGATGAGTATGTGGATATTCCAAGATTCCCCTCACCTTTTACCTTAGCCGGTTGACTACGAGTTTACGATACTTGCCGAACTACTACTACAAACGGAACTCAGCACCAAGTAAAAACCATTGACCGTGAATTATAATTTCATTTTCATATTATTTTGAGTTAACCGACTCAACCTGGGAGAGTGAGCCAGGTTAGCCCAAATTCTCGCCCGTCTTCTACCTCGGTGACCTCTTGGCCGTCCAACGGTATACACCTAGAACACTTATCTAATAATGTTATATAAGAGAGTTATAAATACATGTTATACTTTATAATTGACATGATAGATGTCATACTATTAGGTTCCACATTGAGGCGCACACCCAGCGGCTCCTAGAGAAGGGAGAAGATCTAATTCTAAATATTCCAAGTATAAGGTAATTGCATGAATAATATGTTTAGAAACTTACTCTAAACATTTAAGCTGGTAAAGGAAAGGTGAGTTCATTTATGCAACGGTAAAAAATAATTAGTATGAAGATCTCGTAACGATGTAATCCTAATTAATTCGTGGAGGAGAATCAGAATAATAGTGGGGCGAGTCCTTAGTGGGAGAAGAGGATCTATGTTGCGAACTAATTTACGGCATAAGAGATTAAAGAGGCTACTGGTTTTCAAGTGAACTTCGAAAAGAACTTTCATGATAGGCACTAAATCTAATTTGTCTGACTGTTTCTATCATGACTTCAGGGATGGAAGATCAAGTTTATATAGTAATGTATTAAGAAAATCTTTATGTCAAATAATACTGAAGGTTCAACGCCTCTTTCCGCAAAAATAGAATTGAGCAGCAGCCGATATCAATCACACGATGGGCAGGATTGTCGAGTAATTTTAACTAACAATTCGGACCGAACCCTGAATGTGTTAAAGTGGCAATTACCTATTGAAGGTATGTGGGATTGTGATCCGTTTTGGGTAAAAAGAGGGGAAGAAGTTGAAGTGTATCTTGGGAAGGTGATGAAACGAGCGGCTCCAAAACCTCACGACTATATCACTATGGATCCACAAGAATCGATTGAAACTGATTTTGATCTTTCCGAGGCATATAATATTTCGAAGGCTGGTAAGTACACTGTTGAACTCGATACTCGAGTATTGGATGTGGGAACACAGGAACCAAAAACTTTAGCTAAAAGATTGGATGATACACGTGAGTTCCAATCGCTGAAACTTCGCTCAAACATTGCTGAATTTGAACTTTTGGAAGATAGATCTCCCAAGCAGGTGGGGGGAGTCGATTCAAAGTGGAGAGCATTGATGGCTAGTGCTGCTAAAATTTCAGAATTTCGCGCCTGCAACACCAATCAAAGGAATGAGCTGGATCAAGCAAAAGAAGCGGCAGAGACTATTGCAAAGGAAGCACTAAGTGTCCTGTCAGGAGCTGAACAAGCTAACCCTGCTGAGGCACTCCGCTATAAAGAGTGGTTTGGCAAGTACACACAGCAAAACTACGCTCGGGTTTTAGCAGATTACAAAAATATAGTAGACGCACTTACAACAAAACAGATAATATTTAATTGTTCGATGGAGGATTGTCGAGATGGAGTGTTTGCATACGTTTACCCTGCTCGACCTTATGAGATTTTCTTATGTAGTGCATTTTGGAATGCTGAACTGACAGGAACAGATTCTAGGGCTGGAACGATAGTACATGAGTTAAGTCACTTTAATGTTGTCGCAGGAACTGATGATAATGTTTATGGTCAAAGTGCTTGTAGGCAGCTTGCAATAAATAGTCCAGAAGAGGCTATAGCCAATGCTGATAGCCACGAGTATTTTGCAGAAAATACACCAGAGCTTCCTATGTGACCTATTTTTATTTTTTTAAAAATAGTTTAGTTTATAATATCGCACACATTAACGAAGGATCATTAGATATTAAATTAATTTTTAGATAACGAACTGAGTTTGTGAAACTTGGTCTAATACAAGTGAACCAGTTGGGTTAAGTGAGACGTTGCTATTTTGTTTTTTTTGCTTTGACTGTCATGTTAGCCATCACTATGTCTTTCAGTATAAAAGTGCCTTTGCTAGATGATTTCCTTTAACCTATAACATGTACTTTTTGATGTTTCAATGTTAGAGCTTACTTTGGGATTATAACTCAAGAAACCCACCATTAACTACATTTCTGGTGCAGATGTTATCTTACGCTAATTGAAAAAGGCTAACACAGTTATTCTATGGAACTCCATTAACATTTCTTCCTATGAAGATGAAAGTTAGTTACTTAATGCCAGTATCTAAGTGGTGTCCAAAGACGGTACGGCTAGGCTCTAACGGTCAATAACAGAATTTGGCAGCTTATTAAGTACATAAGACTCAACGAATTTTGGAAACAGTTAGGACAGTAGCCATTACCAATTTTGTGACTGATGTTAAATACGTCCAGTCTATTAAGGAAGGTGTATCACTAGAGTCGTGGTAATGGGGATTTTGATCCTCATTTGCTGAACCGTCGTAAGCTCCAACAACAACGTATCCTTCGGCTTCAAAAGGTTCGTAGTCGCTATTCCAAATTGAATCCAAACTGATCTTCAAGTCAGTGTAAGAGGACATGTCTGCCATAATCCTTGCGAACTCGATAGAGTCCTCATCATTCCCACTTACTTGATTGTGGGCAGGATCACTATGGTCGTCCTTTTCAATTAATACTATCCCAGCATTCAACTGGGGGTAACCAATCATATCTAGATTTATCAATCTATAAATACTTAGATTATTTTCCTTGACAAACTTTGCGTAATGTTTTGAACCCAACAATCCCTGCTCTTCGCCAGAGAAAAGTGCAAACTGAACACCATATTCTAGATCAACCTGTCGGAGCAACCTAGCTATCTCCAAAATGGCGCCCACGCCACTTGCATTATCATTTGCTCCCGGAGCGCTCGAGGTATGATCATCAATACGCTCCATCCTAGAGTCGTAATGCGCACAAATAAGAACCCACTTATTATTTCTACCTTTTTTATTACATATTACATTTTTCAATTCATAGTCAGTACCATCTATATTTTCGTTGTACTTATGGTAAAATAGATCATTGTATCCCATAGACTCAAATTCACTCCTTAACCACTGAGCAACCTCATGGATATATTTTGACTTGGTATGCCTTGTATGATAAGATGATAATTTATGTAGTTTGGATTTGATAGAGTCTGTTGATACATCGGATAGTAAGGCTTTGACTCTATCGTCAATTGCGACTTTAGGCACTTTAGAAGCGACTGGCTTCACATACACCGTCATAGTCTTATCTGGGATTGGATATCGCTTCAAATTCTCTTTGCACATATAACCTCAGACGAACAGATAATAGGAATTTTATATAAACATTTAATGATTAGTACTGAGTTGGTCACAAGGGCATCACTTCCAATATCTATGGAGGTATAATGACAATGCGTTACGTTGTGAGGTCATGGTTCTCATTATATTTATCTTCGCTGTATTAGGAGCACCGATAATCCTTACCACTTAGGCTTCAATGGGGGATCCAGTAGTAGTAATTGATTATTAATGGATTAATCCGTCGATATTTCAGAGATAAATTAGTAGTAATGATAGAACATAGGCTTTACCGCCTTCTTAAAACTATACATACCCATTCCTGAGTTTCACTTGCTTTTGGCAGGTCTGAGTTCAATTTTGTCTTTGCTCCGGTAATTCCTAACATATCAATTTTGAACATAACACCAACATAGAAGACGGCTATTACCAAAAATGTATAGATGCAACAATTGTTATTTGATATTTCTCTCAGGCTTTCAAACGAAACAACGTTGTCAACTTAACACCTAATACTCCTCCTTTAATCAATATTCTAACGAGCATTAACACGAATAGAATGCATTAGGTCCACAGAACGCTATAGACTAATTACAAAGGACTTACCCGAAAAGTAGTAGCGTTACCAGTTATCTTTGGTAACAACTCAAAGTCCTCAACTTTCTTCGGAATTGATTCGTCATTGGTCGAAATGTCAAGGATCCTACCTTTAAAGTCCACCTTGCATTGGTTTGCCAAGGGAATCGCATAACCTTCTAACAAATCAACAGATGCAGAAATAGAACTCCCGGGAGTGATTTGCACATAATCTTCCTTACTGGGCTGCCCGCGCTTCATCATTATTCCCTCATAAGGAATTTCTTTTCCATCGCATATAACGTTTAGAATCCTATTCTTAAGACCCTCTAGGGGCGTATTCCAGTTTAGTATCCATAAATTTTCTTCTGAATTATTTTCTAACGTGAACTTGATAACAATCGGTTCGTCTTTAGGGTATGTCTCATTTGCGTCTAGCCGGTACTTAATTTTTTCAATAATTGAAGACATGTTATTAGTTCCCATAATGATATTATTAACTTGATGATTCAGACTCATTTTGCACACATTTAAATTTATGTCTATTAAGCGGAATGGATTCTGATTCAAACTGCTTGTCCCCATCTTATCTGAGATTGAGAAGCTCGATTTGGGACTTTCCAAATTTATTAACTCCAGTCCAGCATAGCCAACTGGATAGGAACCAACCGAATCGATGTAAAAGTCGCAGACTCTTTGATTTGATGATAGTATTCCTCTATCGAATATTTTAGCTTTCAAACCATTAAACATATCCGAAGATAAGTTAACGGACGTATTCCCACTTGCTACAAGAATGATACCCACAATAAAGGCAAGACAAATGAATAGTACTAATTCTGAATGTATTGTCATAGATGTAGTAGGTGGGACTGCAAAATTAAAAGGTTTCAGGGGGATCAGCTAAAAAACATTCGAATCAACCTGCTTTCGATTTTCATCAGATCTCAATCAGTATCACCTCAGATTTTGGAAAAAGATTGGAAGCTGCTTAAAACTCGAGAAATATTTACATCTATCCGATATATATTTACATCGTAAGTTTTTGAGGATTTTGAATAGTGGATCATATTTAATTCGAAGCAATAAGTCAACATTATTAAGCACTCTTGATAAAAAAATGGGATTACTTGATCAACTTGACGGGGCGTCAAAGATGATTAACCATGCGGCTACCGTCGAAATGCGATGGTTTTACCTAATTGCTTAAACATCGGTATCAACCAACTTCGTTTCTAAAGGCCCTCAGCTTCTAATCCTTCTTAAAATATATGGCAACTAAACAGTATCCCCTTTTCTATCTATGTGCAAGAAACTTAGACCATCAGGTAGCCAATCGAAAATTTGATTTTGACTGGAATAATACCTACCAATCAATATGTCATCATTAACCAGTCTAATTTCGTCATGAAATAACCAATAACCGACGCACTTTTCGTTCCAGGTCAGGCTCTGAATCAAGAGAGGTCGGCCTCTTTCGGTAGACTGAATGGTTCAATAATTTTCGGTTTCGCAGTGTGACATCTTCTGTGAATCTCTTTTCTGATTCAGGAACATCTTTCATTCCCGAAACTAAAATTCGCTAGACTCCGCTGGTGCCACACATGAAGGGAAAGATGTTAAGGCTTACGTTGCATGTAGTGAAATCATTAACGATGGTTGCAGGGTATCAATAAAACTTGAAGGATGATTTGCAATGGACTGTGTCATTATGAAAGAAAATAATATTGGTGTAAATTAATATAATCAACCCTTATACTATACTCAAGGCTAGCTTGTCAGATTAGCACCAATTTATTTCATACTTCTACAAACCAACTTCAGCAAGAAATAGTAAAATATTGGAATGAGTATTGTATATTCTAGTTGTAATTCTGTGGAGTTCATCAACTAATTGATGAGCTAACCTCAAAATAATAATGTTCTGGTATGCCTATTTGAGTGACTATGTTCAATTTTTTAGATATACCTAGTACTCAAAACATTAGTAAAGAAAAAATTTCTTCTTATGAATGGAAAAAATGAAATAGTATATCAAATCCCAAAAGCACAGTTACTTCTTTCATTAATAAATAGAAATTACACTGGCAAGAAGATATATGAAAGTAATGCTACCATAAATCGAGAATCAAATAGTTAGACGGACTAAATGTTAAGAAACTAATAGTCACGTACGCATGATATTACAATTACGCAACTTAGGATTGTTAGTGTGTAAGGCTTAGTAGATAAGGTTTATTACGAAATTACGAATTGATTAGATATGCTTCTGAATGGGTCCATTCCTTTCTGGTTTTCACATCGGGTAAATAAATATGATATTGTCTCGAAAGCAGGATTAAATAAAATTGAGTGGACAGATCAACCAACAGTTGTAGACTGGGACAACTGCACATTGAGTGTTGTTGGCAATATGGAGAACGGTAAGACGAGGATTGTTCTTAGAAGCAAAACAAATCGAAACAGAAAATATATGGGAAACAAACCCGTGGAGGTAAAATACATGCTAGGGATAGATATTTCTCTGAAATCTATCATGAACACTATCAATTAACGAACATACGAAAAAATCTTCCCAATCAAGCTCGAACTGCTGGCATTCGCAAGGTATTCCTTTTAGATAATGATTTTTGGATCTGGGATTGGCATGACAACGATAAGATTCTAAATGAGAATATTGATATTCAAAAAGGAGGAGTAGAATCATTGGACAGCATCGATAAGATTCATACTTATGTTGTCAATGAGAAGGCATCTAATTCCCAAGAAAGTCATGGTGATATATTCGATGTACAAATTAAGGATGACCAGTTGGATATTGATGATCTTGCAAAAGCTAAGATAATACCGGTGGTATATCAACCGTCCATTGATTCTTTACGCAATTTCGTGAGAGAAATACATTGTTTTGAATTAGAACCCGGAGTCATGGAAGTCTCTATTTTATTCGAGAACGAAGAACTAAGGCGACATAGGTTGGTAAATCATATCTATGAATTATTTAGATTATTTGTTTACGGCAGAGAAATAGATGTTGAAACCTTCAAAATAAAAATGAATAAAGAAGAAGAAGATGATATAAGCATCAACAAAAAGCTATTTCAATTTGAGAATATTTACAGCAGTGATTACGGAATTGAAGAAGATTCAATTCACGAAAATCCCCGACCTCCAGATGTAAGAGTCAAGTATTACTTTTCTAATTATCGTTATCCGATTATTTTTATCAATATATCTAATCATGCCATGGCAGAACATGACAATAATCATGATTTATGGAAATGGGAATATATACCATTTTTGAAAAATGCGCCGGTAAGATTTGGTACCAAATCCAGGAGACATATTGATTCAGAGTTCAAACCATTCTATAAGAAGTGGACACGCCAATGATGATTCAATCAGTGATTAATGCTCCGATCTTTATTAGAGGAAGGTTGATAAATTCATGATCGCAGAAGGTATCCAAAGAGGAATCCTAGCGGATAAGAAGAAATATTGCAGAGGTACTCATAGGGTTACTAAAAAGAGGTCGCGAATAATTTTGAGGTGTATCAATCTAATTCGTGGATTCTCAGGTCTCTGAAAGAAAACATTGTAGATGCAATAGTAATTAGACTATGATGACATCAATAGATAAAAGTGTGTAGAATTCAAATTAGGAGTTTCATGAGAATATCACTGTTAGGAGTGTCTTCTGCTCCTTTTCAAATATTTAATAGGTACCCTATTATACCGACATCATGACCACCTACGTCGTACAGGGAATTATAAAAGACTCTAAGAATAAACCTGTGAGGCACCTGAAGATACAGGCAATGGATAAGCCGAGAAGAAGAGATTCCCAAAAATGCAATTGATTGCGGTCGTTATCATTATGGAATAGAAACGTAACATAGTCGAGTTTTCCACGTAATAACTAATGGACGCTTTTTATTTAAGTGAGGTGATTACAATTCCGAAATAAAAAATACCTAGATGCCTAGAGCTGTAGTGTTCATAAATTTGTGCCAATAAGTAGACCATGCCGAATTCAACTGCCAGTATAGATTTCAAGAACAAGACTTGAAACGAATCCTGAGTCCCTTTTTTGACTTCGCTACTTAGGGTAGCTTCACAAGTACAAAGCAGATATTTAACGTGACCTAAATATAGTGAGCTATAATATTTCGAACTACTTCAATATGAAAATTATTCAGAATATGTTTTGTGCGAGTCACTTTATTGTTTATTGGGCTGATCTAAAAGGGGTAGCTTCAACATCATTGAATTTCTTATTTTGACATCAACTTCTAATGTTGTCAAACTCTTACTTGGACTAGATTTGTTTTGACAGAATAAATTAATGTGACTCGGAAAATTCATCGGTTAGCATTACAATAGATTGAGGAAAAAAGGGAAAGTTATGTTGAATCAATTTTAATTGTATCCTGACGACGATAGATTTTTAGAAATCTACTGTCTCCGGTTCATGCTCTGGACCATTCTCGTGTATTTTAAATTCGGGAGTTGTGCTATCTGTAATTTCGCTCTCGTTCACAGGTACTAAAATAGCTATGAATTTCTCTCCCACTTTTATCGGGTTCCCATCAAACGTAAGGGTTGCCTTTAACTTTCTATCCGATGGTGAGTATGTAAGTCTGTCGGATTCGATCTTGCCTGGATTAAGAAAGGCTATTCCATAGTAAGTGTGTTCGTCTCCTTCTGAGCTTGGGTGAGTAATGATGACTTTGAATGTCATATCAATATTGAATTGTACCCCCAAGTTATATTACTTTACTAAGCTTCGGTATTAATGAAGAGCTGTTTCTTATGATTTATCATATATGAATCTAGATAGGGCCTTACCTTTCTAGTCGACATGAGCCTCAGTAGAACCACTAGACAATACAAGCTGGAAATACTAACAGTAACTGCGGCCCTGCGTGCCCAGACTATACATAAATTGAGTGATTATGAAGATGCTGATCACTTGGGCAGACAAATCGAGCTGTTTTGGCGTAATAATGTTCACGGTAACGTAGGAAGAGACATGAATGATCCTGCCAAGGCTCCAAGGGATCCTGCCTTTCCAATATGGCAAATAAACTTAGACTCAAATTATGATACGCTTAGAGAAATTAAGGGTCAAAAGTAGCAAGGATATAATCACAATATCTTCTTTTTTTAAGTAATCGGAACCAAAGCCCATCAATCCATTTGTGAGTATTCCTACAGCCTGACGATATTTCCAGGAAATATACGGGAGTAGTCGAGAATAAAATTAGAGGAGCGTACCGCATCATGCCAATATTGATACCTACAATAATATTCTGTCTACGTAGTTATAAATAAAGACTCTTAATCATACACTAGCTGGTTGATTGGGATATGCTCCTATATATTGCTCTAGCTGGTTCGTTTTAAGCCCGTTTACGTTGTTTACGAAAAATATATTTTTATAAACGTCTCCAGTCTAATTTGTTAACTGTTTACAAAATGTATTGAACACTTCTATCAAAATTTGTAGTTACGATATCATTCCACGCTCACTAGATTATATGATTTCCCTAGTGGGATTGTCAATGATGTCAGTCAGAATTGTCTAAAATGAAGAAGAACAGTCTATTGCAGTGCTTCATCTTGCTATCCTGTTATTTGGTTCCATTGATGGCTCATTAAAAACTGAAATATTAAGATGCCCGTAAGTTAATTATGGTAGAAATAGAAGAGATGGATAAAAGAACAACTCTTGATAAACAGTTAGAAGAAGATGTTGGCCCTGTCCTTCTTATTAATAAATTCAATTTAGACCCACAAGATGTTAACCAGTTTTTAAAAGCTTGGGCTTCAGACGCCGAGATCAAACAGCAACCTGGATTCATCTCAACCCAACTACATCGAGGTATTGCTGGAAGTAGCACATTCATTAACTATGCTATCTGGGAATCCACATCGCAATTCAAGCAAGCTCTTAGTAATTCTCAATTCCAGGCTAAGATGTCTGAGTACCCTGCTAGTGCGGCAGGCTGTCCTCATGTATTCAAAAAGATTGTAATTCCAGGGGTCTGTGTGGATTGATTTTGCCATCATCGCGTTTTAAACTATTTTTATTATAGGGGATAAATCATAGAAAGCTTTATCCTCTGGTGGGGCATATTAGAACTGTCGACAACAGCCCGAATTGGATATTAATCAATCTCTTTACCAAATCACATTATGACACTAAGTCTTTTGTGGGTTGATTCAGATTTGTCTGATCTTTTTTTCTCTAATACCAGTGGTCTACTAGCAGCACTAAACTGCACTACAAACCACTGAAGCTGGTATGATGAATCCAGGGAAGAACCTAATCTAATTTAAAACAATAAAAAGGAAAATGGGTTATGGAACGGCTATTCCAGTAGCGGATAATGTTCCACTTACACTCTCTCTTATTTGTTCCAGTAATGGGTTTGTCTGCTCGAAATTATCTTCAGTCTCATCTTCTTCTTCACTCAGTGTTGTATCTTCTGACCCACTGCTGTCGCCATCACTCGATGATGTATCTTGTTGTGAGTCACTATCTTCGCTGTTGTTATCATCGTCAGTAGATCCAGATGAAGTAGAGGATTCATCGTTGTTGCTGTTATTATCATCACTTGATGATGAAGCATCATCGTTATCTGAAGTATTGGGAGCTGGTGTTATAGGTACACTATCGTTGCCGTCATCGCCATCGTTCGATGTTGCATCTTGTTGTGAGTCACTATCTTCGCTGTTGGTGGCAGCGTCAGAAGCAGATCCAGAAGAACTGGAAGTTTCATCAGCGTTGCTATTACTGTTATCGTTAGCATCGCTTGACAATGATTCATCATTACTACCAGAAGCTGGTGTAGCAGGTATGGAGGT
>JAATVR010000567.1 GCA_014523665.1 Nitrososphaerales archaeon TH526 | reverse complement strand
TTAGATGAGCAGATACATCTAACATCTTTTTAGTTTTATAGGCTTTCATTAGCTGAGGTATAAATGAGGATAGTACCAAAATGCCTGCAATAGTACCTATAATGTCAGCCCATGCAACAAGATCTTCCATCATAGTTCATTTACTACGATATTAGATATAAGAGAGAATGATTATGTGGATCTAATATGACTCACTGATTGTTTTGGTCTGTAGTTCTTGCTGGAATTGCACGTGATTTTTTTGTTCCCCGTCCGGCTATTGGCATGATTTGTTCGGTGCGCATAGACCACCAATATCTTATTGCAACTTCAGCCTCAAGTCCCATAGAAATAGCCGCCTCCAGCAGGGATTTTAGTTGGGAGTATAGCTCGAATGCTCGAGACGATATAGAAGTAGAGTATTCACTCAATGCTTGTATCTTATTATCATCTACTACGATTTAGCTTTTAATCAAGCTCAAACAAGCTGCAAGATAACAACCAGTTCTATTATTGCATTTTACATCCAAATGAGAAGAATATTCCATCTTGAAACCATCGAACACCATATTATTCACTCTGCTCACCCAGCTTTTCACAAAACAGAAATCAAGAAAATATTGGATATCTAGGAATTAATATGCGACTGATACTGCTAAGCAATACACAATTATTATGATAAGTGGATATGACTGAGACATGACTGATGGATATAAATTTAAACTTGAATATGAAATGCCACAAGATGATGAAAATCTTGACGACAATAGTAAAATTAGACTTATTACATATGACGATACAGCTATAGACCTTCGAAATACGGGGTTTTGCATACACGTCTTAGCGAATAACTGAAATTAGTTATACTATCAGTTACACTGATCTGTCCATTTTTAGCTCCCTGATGCGGCCCTAGATGAGCCATTTTAGTATCTGTCGATTAAAATAAATATTGTTGATATCTAGGATGCCTGATAGCGGAATCATAATCCAATCCTTTTCATTTTTGAACCACATTTGGGACATGCTATTTCCCTGTGTTCATTTCCACATTTCATGCAATAGTATCTGGCCTGACTTTGGCCATAGTCTGTTGAATGAGAGACATTTGAAAAGATTGACTTATAGAATTCCTTGATCTTTTTGAATTCAAAACCGATATCCCAACTTCTTGGATTTTCCATGCCTAATTTTCTTAAAAGCAGGTTTCTTTTGTACCAACTAAGCGCCAAGAAGGCAAGTAATGCTACAGCAAGATCAACTGGGAAGGGTAAGAAAAGCATGATAACAAATGCAACTGCTAAATATATCGCCAACCATTTTAGCTCATTCAAAGCCTTTCTCGGGCTACATTCCTATCAACGTTGTAATGCAAACCAGAATATAATATTCTTTCTTGCACTGCAAGACAAAAATATTAAGTACAAAACATCTTTTGGATTTTACCGTCAGGAACAATCACTTAACAGGGAATGCCTTGCATAGTTAGGCAGAATTGCAATGTCGGTATAACTGATGTCAAAGTCAAATCAAGAGAGCTTCTAACAGATAATGACAGTGGTTGCAATAGCAATAGTACTGATCTGAGTGTTTCTGTGGTTTATCAGTTGGGACAACCAATTACTTAGATGACATATATGGTCAATTAACTTTTAACTACAAAACAAGGAAAAGGTCAGAGCTTACTACTCATAAATTTCTATTCTACTAACTTGTAAGCTATAAGCAATCACATTAACACAGCGATACAACAAATTCACTGAAAAAGTCATAGAATTCGTAACTGTCGCTACAGCATTAGCTATGATGGCATTCGCAGCATGGCAGCCCTGGATGCAATATTTCGTAGGCAAAGTACATACATATATCTACATGCAGAAATAAATGGAGAGGATAATTGAGATGGATCATTTAATGCACAAAATATGACGACAAGTAGTGGAGCAACAGCATAAAACCAGACAGAAATGACATCATCAACTGTTACGAATTTTACAATTCAAAAGAACTGCAACGTCAACTATGGATGCTTTGCCAGGTCATCAAGGGCATCAGGTGGTAATAGTTGTTCCACAAAGAACTGATGGAAAAATTTGGGTAGGCAGAGTCTTCCTGCCCATTTGAATTGCTGATGTTATGTGATGTTCACAAGATGTTTAATTTCTTGGCACATAACGGATGATATGGACCTCTGCCTATTTTCTAGACATATTTATCTCCTATTTTAATGAGTTCTCTACAGTTATAACACAATACTCCTGTCGCCTTGTCGCCAGTATTCAAGTCTACCAACTGTCGTTGATAGCTCAGGCGGTCCGTTCTATACCTTTCATAGTTGTCTATTCTTCGCCTCGCATTCCTAATCATTGATGTGCAATCCTTTTGGCGTAATACTCTTATGGCTACGATTCGCACGCCTGATCTTTATCGATGTCACTTCCGTCAATGTCACT
>JAATVR010000566.1 GCA_014523665.1 Nitrososphaerales archaeon TH526 | reverse complement strand
ATGTATTGACTTAATAAGCTGAAACAGCAATTTGAAATTCGTGACAAGGCTTATAATCCGAATTCCATACTTACGTATTAAAATTGATGAGAAGTATTTTAGAATTCGATGACTCGAACTATTATGGCAAAAAGGTATTGATGAGAGTCGACTTCAACGTAAGTATAGATAACGGCGTTATTGGTGAGGATTATCGCATCAGAATGGCAATTCCCACTATTGAATATCTAACCAAACGAGGAGCAAAATTAATTCTAATGTCTCATTTGGGTCGTCCTACAAGTTCCGAGAAAAAATACTCTCTAAGACCTGTTACTCAAAGGCTTTCAGAAATGCTTCCAGTCAATAAAGTCAAATTCGCTAATGATTGTGTTGGGAGTGCAGCAGAAAAGGAAATTGAAGCAATGGATAAGGGTGACATTCTCTTGTTAGAAAATCTGCGCTTTCATCAAGCAGAGGAACTCAATAATCCGGAATTTTCTAATCATCTTGCATCATTGGG
The DNA here is from genome assembly GCA_014523665.1 of Nitrososphaerales archaeon TH526. Classification (GTDB taxonomy): domain Archaea; phylum Thermoproteota; class Nitrososphaeria; order Nitrososphaerales; family Nitrososphaeraceae; genus TH5896. The sequence continues at coordinate 4,290 of JAATVR010000566.1, read as the reverse complement.
AGATTTTTATGTCAACGATGCGTTCAGTACTTCTCATAGAAAACATGCCTCAACTTACGGCGCCGCTTCGCTTTTTGATAAGCGAGCAGCTGGGTTGAACCTCAAGAGAGAGGTAGAATATCTGTCCATGATACGAGATAATCCGATTAAACCGTTGATCCTTGTTGTTGGGGGAGTAAAGATAAGAGACAAGATAGGCGCACTTGAGAACTTGTTACCTAAAGCTGATAAACTTCTACTAGGAGGTGCAACCGCCTATACATTCTTGCTGGCAAGTGGGTCAAAAACTGGAGATTCACTTATAGACAATGAACATTTGGCGTGGGCAACAGACGCCCTCTCCTCTTATGGTGATAAGATAATGCTACCAATGGATCATATAGTATCTTCTTCAGTGAACGAAAGTTCTTCAGCAGTTGTGGTAGAAGGCGATATACCCGAAGGTTCAGCAGGATTTGATATCGGGATCCAAACCGCTCAAAAATATTCTTCAGAAATAGGAGGAAGCAGATCTGGTACTATATTTTGGAATGGCCCTATGGGTACTTTTGAAATCCCAATGTTCGCAAACGGAACCATAAATATTGCAAAAAGCATGGCCCTTGCATTTTGGCGTGGATCAAAGACCCTAGTCGGTGGGGGAGATACCCTTCAAGCCATGAAGACATCGGGTGTTTCAGAAGGAGAAGTGAGTCATGTATCCACAGGCGGTGGTGCGACCCTGCGATTTCTAGCCGGTGATTCGATGCCCGGACTAGAGGTACTCAATTTACGTTAAAACTATGATAAGAGTTGAAAGTATAAGGAAGATGAATAACTATACTACTTTCCACACGTAGGCATGCTGGACAATTAATTGTGGTGAAATGGTGTGTTAAATAAATTCAATCTCATAGCAACAACCTATCGATACAGAGAGCTTGATGCCATAGATGAGATGCTTGATTTGCTTGATGATCTTGGAGACTCTGATGCCATCTTTGAGGTTACAAATATTTCAGGACTAATAACGGGTACTACCAGTTTGGATCCCCTTCAGGTAATCGAAAAATTCAAGGGCATAGTGCGCTCCGAAGACTGGCGATTTAGGTATGTCTTGAGGGTTATCCCCATTGAATCCGTTACAAATTCCAATCCCTCCGAAATAGCAATCGCGGCTATCGATTTGTCCAAAAGAAAAATGTCATCTTCTGATACCTTCAAGTTATCTGTTGAAAAAAGGCATAATTCTTCCCTAAGGTCATTAGACCTTATACACACGATTGCTAAGGAAATAGACAATCCGGTGGACCTGGACGCTCCAAGATGGATAGTACTAGTAGAAATTTTAGGGAACGTTACCGGAATAACTGTGTTACAACATGATCAGATTTTTAATTCTACTGTCGAAAAACGCGAAATTGGAACCAATTCATATCCATAGAGAAATTAATTGGAATCTAATTTAGACCCACCAGACTCGCGTTGGTTCTTCTATTTTGTTTCCTTTTTCCAATACTAAGGAGGATTTTGATTGCTCTATGGCATCGTTTGAGAAATAAATCTTTTGGTGATAGAACAAACACTATTCTGTCTGATGATATCTCTAGCGGAGTAACCTGTTACTTGATTGATTTGGCTAGTTTTCACAATTCAGTTCTCACGTAAAGGCAGACTAGATTACTTCAGCTTGACTAGTGGACAGATGATTTAATACTTACTGATAGGTTTCATCCGGATATTGGAGGTAATATGCGATACCAGCTTTATGATGGTTCTTGCTTCGATCCCGCTGCGGAATATTGAAAGTATTGAATCAGCTCTAGGTAGTTTGCATTTCACTATTCCTGATATAGTAGCGGATGAATTAAGGCACCTAGAACGGCATTCTGGCCCAAAGCGATCAAAGATGGCAAGGGCGGCTTCATCCCTGATAGGGTCTAAATTCAATTTGATTAGTCTTCCCCCATCAAAGTACGCCGACGAGGCAATCATAAAATATTCAAGTTGTCATAACTGCGCTGTAGCAACGCTAGACAGGGAACTCAAAAGCAGGTTGATCAAGAAGAAAGTATTGGTTATAACATTGAGAGATAATAAGCTAATTATTGGTAATCCTGATGCTTAGGCGATACCTAATTCACAGATAATAAACCGTTTACCATATCAGTGTGCGACTTTCTACTTTTTTACCTGATAGAAAAGTGGGAACACCTTTCTAGACGGCAAAGGAAATAGCTTTAAGGAGAAGGACGCATAAAGCATTTCTAAAAGTCATTTATTATATTGTGACCTAGACAATTCACCGAGCATATTTAATGGCTGTGTGAAACTATGCATTCTAACAAAATAGAACATATAATTGATATAAAAGAAACAGAACGTCCTAACTCCAGCTATTACCTTTGGGATCCACTTTCCAAACAATAGAAAGGCGAGGCCTAACATGATTCCCCTTTACGTTTAGGATCCTTCAATAGCCATATCTACTGTCGCTAGGACGCTTTCTAGGCCCTGCTCGTCAATCGCTCTATACGTAAAACTATCTGAGCCTACATAACCGGCATTCGGATAGTACAGAACTCGATCTTGACTTGTCCCAGCTTTTAGAACTCCATGTGCAGGAAGGTCTACAACCGAATAATCTAATTTGCTAGGGCTACTAAGGTCTGAACCTTTCAACTCAATCTCCACAGAAGAAACAGAGGCTGCTCTGATGTTCAGGTCCTCGACTGAAGGCGGAAGATTGGTGTCTGCAAACTGCTTTTGTACCCTGTCTTGGATGCCATCGGTAACCATCATATCAGTTAGTTCTGTTATGTAACTGTCAGGTGTAATCTCAGTTGAGTTACTCGACGAGGTTGTGTTATTATTGGTGTCCAGTGACTCTCCAGGCTGCACTGATTGTCCACTCGATGAGTTGCTATTAGATTGAGAATCGGCGGTGGTGGCAGTTCCTATTCTCAGTTCATTGATTGCTGCCGTATCATGTTCATCATTGTTGTCGTCGTCGTTATTGCCAAATACCGTAATTCTAATGAATCTGCTATCTACATCGGTCAGGTCGTATGTCTCTAATGTTTCGGTAGATCCGCTGCTAGTCCCCCTTAGAGCATCAGTAAAAGTGGTTCCATCATCAGAAGTAGATATTACAAAGTTGTATGACCTTTCATCACCTTTGTCCCAAGCAATGCCTACGTTACAAACTGGTTCTACCGAACCTAAATCGGCCTGTATGAAAGATCCGAATCCTTCTTCCTTCCATTTTGTATCATGGTCGTTGTCTAGAAGCCTCGCAAATACGCTGTCATTGTTATTGCCATCATCATCATTGTCGTCATCATCATCATCATCGCCATTGCCAACAGTACTAGCTTCATCCATCCTGCTGGTGCTGATCAATTGAATATTCGATGTCGATTCCAGACAACCATCATCAGCCTGCATAATATTTGAAGCAACGTCTTTATCTAGATTATCCAAATCGGGTGTAGTATATTTCGTAATGGCGACATCATAATTTCTTTCAATGCCACCGCTACTATTTTGATACCAGACACAAGGATGACCCATGCATGCGGCTATTAAACATACGTCTTCGTTGCCAGTCTCGCATTGAATATCTAATTTTCGGTCATCATCCTCGTTAGAAGTCGCTACTACATTCTCGTATGCACCAAATAGTGCCAATTGTGCAAGGATTCCAAATACTGCAATCACTATTAGCATTGATCGTAGTCGATGAGTTAAGAATCCAATAGATTCCTTATTGTCGAACATGACAAAATAATTTGTGAATATTTGTGTATTATTAGATTTGACAAATTCATCTTTATGATTGCCAAGTCATATTTTTAATGCTATATGGCACGATGAATAGTACTTGATAAAACTCCACATGGTGTAAATTTAACCTCTTTACTCCTAATATTGTCTAACTATTCACACAATTTAAACAGTATACTCGGTTAAATAGTAATCCGATTTCTACTCTTTTTCTAAAAGCAGACATGCTATTATGTCACTGTGAAACTTCTGATTCGAACACTCTAACAAAGTTAGACTGTTTGCCTCTAGTTCACTGCACTTAGTCCATTTACCTTTTTTTAGGCCAAAATACTCTTTCATGACAATGCTGAATTTATTAGTCAAAATCGAAAGCGAATCTTTCGAATAGACCCTATAACCCTGCTGCTTAATTAATATTCTACCATAGGGCACTGTTAGGATTAATGTACCTTTAACTTTTAGTACGCGCCAAATTTCTGTCATTGCAAGGGCATCCCCTTCCATTCCACAATTAAGATCTTT
>JAATVR010000565.1 GCA_014523665.1 Nitrososphaerales archaeon TH526 | reverse complement strand
ACAGAGCGCAAGACCAGTTGATGCAGCTGGAAACCCGTGGTCTGCATCCTATGTTTATGATAGTGGCAATCTGGTATTGAATATGTTATACAATCTCATGCTGGAAGCAACAGGTAGACTACAGAAATGTAGACTATATGAAATGAGCAATAACAAAGCGTTTAGAGCTACAGTGTCATACTTAATTGTCCGTGACTTGGTTCATGAAAAGGTGTTTGCAAAAGCACTTGAAACACTAGGTGTTAACTGGGGAAAAGCGTTACCCGTTCCTCGAATAAATACGGATAAGATGCCAGAGGTTAAAGGTTTAGAGAATAAAAATTTACATAATATAATGTGGACATTTGCAAACAATGGAGAACCAAATGGATTGGCAAAAATATTCAAAGGAAATTCACCATTCGATGATGGAGGCACTCTTGAGGTAATTGAAGGATTTCCGGAAGGCGCTGATATTCCTATGTTCACAGAGGCTCCACAGGAATTCTCTCCTGGATTGGATACTGAGTTAAAGAAGATGGCGCAACAGTTACAAGTGATACGGAAATAAAATCTATTAATAAAAATTACTCAGATGTATTGGCCTGCTCTTTGTAATTTTTAGATGAATCACGAACTAATACTAAAGTAGATAACATAAAATATCCAAGTATCAGATGGATCTTAATAAATTGTCTCAAAGTGAATGGTTTACTACATATTTGGAATATGAGAATTTGAAGGAAATGCTAAATGTAATACTATATACTTCGCAATCCTTTATGGCGATATTACCACAACTCCACTACATAAATTATCATGATAAAGAAATACTCTTCATCTACACTGGTTTAGTCGGTGGTGTTGTTGCTCACTATCATGTTCTAAAGGAAAAGCCAATCAAGAAATTCGTGGAACTGAACAAAATGACCGCTGATTTTAGGTTCGTAGATGCTGTTGGTGCCAGTTCCCAGTGCATTTATATTCCTATTGTAAGGTTGATAAGGTCTACTCTTAGATTTCCAATAGATACATCAAGCACGATATAAATTGCCTCCCTTAGAGTCATTTAGATTTATGTTGTTGGTTTTCTAAGAAATAAGGACATATTTTGAAGCTTATTGGTTGAGCGATATTTCAATTATGGGTCATGAGAATTACAAATCTAATGCTGCAATTTATCCTGGTCATGCAGTTTCCCTGGTCGAGGATTTCAGATAGAAGGCTGGACATTCCTAAGAGACTTAAATTTCTTACCCAAGAATTAGATAATCAGCTATCATCTTGGCTGACCTATAGGTATCGTAAACGACGAATTTGTTATTCAGAAAACGGCAAAACTGTTACTCAATATAGAACTCCTATTATGAAGGATTCGGATCTTGTATTCTCGGCTCATCGATTAAGTGGTAATCCTAATCCTGTTAGCTTGTATGTCGAGTTCAGTACCTCTTTCGCAAAAACACTAGATCGTATGGGCAAAGGTGCTAGAGAAGATGGTAACGAAAGACGAAGGGAGAGCACTCTTCATTCCTTCAGACGTTTTGTTAAGACTACGATTTCTGATTTAGGATATCATGACTTTTCAGAATATTTTATAGGTCATTCAGGTTCTACGTGTTGGACAAAGAAAGAATTCGAAAAGGCTGAGATATTCAGAAAAATAGAACCATATCTTACGTTTCTAAACGTGCATCAGCTAGAGAGGCAGGGTGCAGATATTCAAAGCAAAATAGAGGAACTAGAAGTACTAAATCAGTCATTTAGAGATAGGGATAAAATGAAGGATGATGCCATTGCACATCTTTCCGATCAATTAATAGCTCTGACAGCGAGAATGCAAGATCTCGATAGTAGACATCAGTAATCAAGTTCTGTCATAGAAATTGTAGATTTGCCTTCTTTGTTTGTTTTTTTGGATATAGAATTGACCAGCTTTTTAGACTAACCGTCTATCTACAAATTTGGATTACTGGTAGAAATATTTCTATATGGTGCCCTTGCAATGCTTTCTGAAATATTACACATCTGACAACATTTTACAGTATTCTTTTTGGGATCGTCAAAAACATACCACTCTGCAGGGTCGACTAAATTAACTGCAGTGCGTATCCTTGTTTGCTGTGGGATATTTCTTTAAGAAAACCTTCAAATATTCCTTATGCTTTGGTGTTCGCAATCAGTTTTATGCATACAAAGTTAGTGAATCAACTTAATAACGAATGTAGTTCTGCCAGTAATTATCAACCCTAAACGGTTAATGTTTTCCATACACTTTATCTAAGATCTATTATGTAAATTTAAATAAAGAACTGAGTCAGTCAGTACCGCAAGAGGCATAACCTTAACCAATTGACTGGCAACATCGACAAAGGCGAAGGAGACAGTAACAATGCTGCAGCCGACTCAGGGATTCCATTCAATGCTTGGAAGATACTTGCCATACTCAGCTGTATATCAATAATGGTACTTTATGCGGAAACCATGCTTATACCAGCTATTCCTCACATCATAGATGAATTTAATATTACGTATGGTACATCTTCCTGGATCCTTTCATCATACCTTATCGCAGGAGCTGTCTCTGTGCCTGTGGCAGGAAAGCTATCAGACATGTACGGGAGAAAGAAAATTCTCTTGCTTGTACTTATAATATATACTGCAGGAGTAGTTGGAGCTGCATTTTCAGTTGATATCCATTCATTGTTGATTTCAAGGACTGTACAGGGGGTAGGATTGTCTGTATTTCCCATTGTATTTGCAATTGTTCAAGACGAATTTCCAAGGAACAAAATTGCAATTGCACAAGGAACACTTGCTTCAATGTTTGCCTTTGGAGGGGTACTTGGTCTGGTTGTGGGCGGAAACATAATAGAATACTTTGGTTGGAAAGCGACATTTTATTCCGTTGCACCGGTAGCTGTGTTGTTGATAATTATAATCATAAAGCAGGTCCATGTCAAAGATTCATCTCAAGGATCACATACATTGATTCAGCAGCGAAAGCAATTTTTCTATGGGAACGAGAAAGAAGGTGATGATGATGACGATTCCGCAGAAAAGAGAACGAATCTTCCAAATACCGTCAAAGGAGGTTTAGCGAGACTGGATATCAAGGGAGTAATATTTCTTGTCATAACCATTACCTCCTTTCTATCCGCTCTAACGCTGGTACAAACATCATCATCATCACCATCCTCACCATCAACTGGAAATACAATCTCCCATGACTGGCAGCTTGCCATCCTTGCTTTTCTAGGCTCTGCTTCTCTTGTTGTATTCATTTTTGTAGAGAAGAGATCCTCGTCACCTATTGTAGATTTCAAACTTATCTCCAAAAAACCTGTACTCCTGTCAAATATGTTGGTAATAATCTGGGGCATCTGCACTTTTGCAATCTTTCAGACCATACCCATATTAGTTCAGAGTCCAGTTCAGGCTGGAGGGTTAGGTGGCAACGCTGTAAATGCCGCAAATATACAGCTGCCGTTTTCCATTACATCGCTTATCTTTGGCCCGACATCAGGATTTATAATATCAAAGATAGGCTCGCCAAGGGTAACAATCATAGGAGCATTGGTTATGACTTGTGGCTTTTTTCTAATGTTAGTCTTGAGTACTAACGTAATACACTTGGTGACAGCCCTGGCTGTAATCGGGATTGGGTTGTCTCTTCTAAATGTTGGACAGCTTAATGTGAATTCTATTTCGGTCTCCCCTCGATTGATAGGAACGTCACTTGGCATAAATACATTATTAAGATATATCGGATCTGCTATCGGCCCTGTTATAGCTGGAATGCTTATGCAGAGCAACCAGACTGTAATCAATGTTACTGGTAACATGCCTAAGTCTTTTCCTTCAGGTCAATCATACGGCTTCATTTTTGCAGTCTCCCTGGCTTTATCAGTAATTGCGATAATATTGTCAGTGAAGATATTGCAAATCAAAAAGTGGGATCAAAAATAGACAATCCCGTTAAGAGTTCATTATTTATAGCATTACAGCATTGTATAATCACAAGACTCCGTCTAAGTAGTATCCTTCCATCTTGGGACTCTGTCTCTGAGCCAGTGCGGAACTGCCTGACCAACTGCCTACAAACATACTCCCATGTTAACCTCTTCTCATTTGCCGGTTTCAGGATCTGTAATCCTCCCTAAGTCTATAAGTGACTGATATCCTTAATATTTCTGAATGTCAAGCAATAACAAAATAAAACTGTGTCCTATTTGTGGTTGCTCTGAACACAGATTCATGGGTTGCTTTAATCATTGGCGAAGGCATACAAGTTGTGATCTTGTCAAAATACTCTGAACCCGCTTATTCTCTGGAGATTGAATCTCTTTTAGAATACTATATGCTTGTATCGCATGCTGAAACGAGTTTTTATATTCTTCTTTGTTGAAAAGTAACAGACCTATGTTGCCTAAAGTGTAAGCTATTCCTTGTCTGTCTCCAAGCTGCCTTGCTATCTCTAAACTTTCATTGTACTTCTCTATAGCTTGATCATACTCTCCCCTGTTGTCATGTATTAAACCTAAATTGTTTAGAGAAGCCGAGTACATCTGAGAATCATTTGTCTCATGATACTAGATTCAGTTAGACTAGCCTCGTGCAACTATGAATCTCCGAAGGACTGATGCGTTTCGTTATCAAATGCGTTCCCATCTTGCTAGTACTGTAGTATATCCACACATTTTCAAGAAAGTGGCTGCGTTTGGGTTTTAGGACCAGAAATGAACATGAATAGGGTGATTGTGGATCCTGGAAATGGTCAGGTTCTGTCAAAAACGCAGGTATCATTACAGCATCTCAAGATGGATATGGGTCCTGGCATGCTGGCAGGTTCCTTTTACTTTCTAACTTTCTTCGATAATAGTCTTCAAGTGATTGAGATCTTTTTCAACTATTTGTATATGTTCAACAAAAGCCTCATCTGTCATCTCCGGTGTCTGAAACACAGTCGCTCCCATCAATCTGAGTATGAGAAATTATCTTACTAGGAATTTGTCAGGGGACTTAATTGGTTTTAGGTATGTATAAGTTACTATATATATTCAGAGCTTATTTGTTTTAGTCTGTGCATCATTCTTTACGGTCCTGATCTGGCATGAATTTACGAGTCCTGACATGGCTTTCAGATGACGGCAGGTTAATTCTAGCTGCTAGAATAATCAGGACCTTT
>JAATVR010000564.1 GCA_014523665.1 Nitrososphaerales archaeon TH526 | reverse complement strand
TACACTAATGCAAAATACTAGAGAACCTGCCCTAGGCCATGACATGAAATAGTCATGGTTTAATGTGCGGCGATACCCCAAGATGATGATGTGAATAAAATAATTGAATTTTCTACCTGTGTCTTTGAGGGTTGATTGTTTCGGTATGGGCCCAGAGGGATTTGTATTAAAATTCATTTGCAAGCATAAACATGAGTACGGTTGCTGTCGTGAAGCTCCGCAGGATTAACAGTAGGATACCAAGGTGCATTGTTCTCTTCTGCAGCACACTCTGCCTCTTCTAGAGCCAATGTGTGATTGCCAGGAAGTGGCACCTGCGGCTAACTGATTAGATGTAATCCCCACATTCACAATACCTTGGGGCGGAGGTAGGGGGAGTACTGAGCTGTTAGCAGGAACTGCTACGGAACCGCCGCTGCTGCTGATGTTTGTGCCGGTATTGCTGCCGCCGTCGACGCTAGCGTAGGCTGGTAAGGCACTTGCAATTACGAGTAGCAACCCACCCATGGCTACTAATAGTGAAGATAACAGAATAATCGTATAGATATTCCTATAACTTTTCACACTACAGGTTGAGGGGGAGAAAAGTAGCATATAAAGATACACTAAATGATGTAGGTGCAGATCACTGCACCGAATTCAAATACATCTCAGTGCATTGCAGTGCAACCACTCACCAGCTAAGTCGCCAGTATACTCGACGCTGCCTTTATGATAAAAGTATTAAATAATTGAAGTTTTTACATCTTGTAGTAAGACAACCATTGAGTGATCTCATATTATATGAACACTACTGTGTTCCAGCTACTGGGGCTGATGAATTTAGCTTATGTACACCGGATAACATAACAATTATCCCAAAATATCGTACCAATGACAGCTTATGTTACCTTGATTCCCGATGTAACTATTGTGGAAAACAATGGGGTGAATTCTGGATTAGCTTTAGATTCATATCCATGCCGTTGATAAAGCAACATCGGCAGAGGGTTAAATATTATGCCCAAGGTAACAATAAATCATGATAACGACACCAGTTTTAGTATTCGCAAATAAATCTGTTCGTCGCTCATGCCCGAAGAGACATTCAGCAAACCTATCCATAGATCAATACCAGATCTTGACTCGCCGCTCTTGTTGATAATCAAATCATTAGCTATGACAGTATGACAGTATGATAGTATTTTTCTAAAAAATGGAGTGACTAGAATACTATATCATATAGAATAGTTTTCATAAATTGGTGTCATTGCTGTCATATCGTCACTTTGTTTAGATCTATACACAATGCTTTGATCGGCGTCGACGGTCTGATCTCCAAATCATTTGTAGGCCTGTCATGCTACATGATTTTCTTAGGATTCTATTCTGTCATAATATATCTTACTCGTAAGGATACTATAACTAATGCTGTAGTTTTCTCCAATAGATGGTGGAGCATCAATTGCTACCCTAATTACGAAACAAATAAAGCTGAGGCCCAAGACCCAATTAGTAACTAATAGCAGTAGCATTGTGGGTTATACCATATATAGCTCAAAGCTATTAAGACAAGAGATAGAGAAGCAGGGTTGAATGACAGTCCATTTGTGCCATTGTGAAAACCACGCTGTCAAGTGACCAGTGGTACGTTTATCTGCAAATAATTTCTATAATTATGGTTGATAAATAATTATAGAAATTATGACGGATAAATTTTTGTGTACTAATACCATGAAATACTAAATACTAACCTAGAATTATTCAGTCTTTAGGATGAAGAATTCATATAGTAAATCGAACTATAAGAAAAATTTATCTAGATTAATTACATGTTTTCTGTTTGCGATTTGCCTGCTAATCGTAATTGGTCCACCCGTATACGGATCGAGTGACACATACAATTTAGGTTATAGTTATGGATGCAAGGATGCCAACTTTTCTGACAACTCTATCCTGCGATATCCCATCAGTATGCGGCTGGGCTATCAAGAGGGATATGATTTCTGTTCAAAGCCGTAGCACGCCTGCTTGCGGTGAGATAATTGGAAATCAATTTTTAAGTTCATTTCGTCTTTAGTCTATATAGTATACAAAAATAGCCATTGTTGGATATGATTTAGACTATAGGATCTAAAGACGCAAGCTAACTTAAGTAGATTTGTCTATGTGTTTATGTAATCCATCAAGTTTTATGGGTATGCGACCAACATTACCCGGCTTCACGAAGGTCGCAATACCCTAACAATTTCTATTACCATCATTCTCCTCTTCAAGTTGTAATCTCTTGTCAAAAACTCATAACACGCATAGATGAAGAGTTAGTCAATATCTGTTTATATTGTACGCAATGCGGATCATCACTAGAGCATCATTAATATGAATAAATTTGCGGACAATAGAATGACCATCGCAGTTTTTCTAGGATTAACTAGTTTATTGGGTTTTATTCTTTTCTCATCCTCTTCAGAAGTAGAGCTACTTGCCCAACAACAGAGTACTATTTCTATAGTTCGAGCCACTGCTTTACCTCTAGTTAATGCGGAGGGAAATCAAGTGAAAGTTGTAATAAATTACAGCATCGGAAGTGAATCATTTCTAGGACAGAGAGTGAACGCTATTATGGGCATTTACGATCGCCTAGATGGCTCGTTAATAAAACTATCATCATTTCCAAATGGGTTTATCTTAAACAATACACAGGGTACAATACAGCTTGCAAGCACACTAACTGATCCAAAGATACAGAACATATCAACTATAGTAACACTTACCAATGCGGAAAAATCTGAAAAGTACTCTAATGATGTTAGTTCGGATCTTGATCTCAGATCGATATTGCCTACTTCTCTAACAGTACCAACATTAAATGAGACCTTAGCGCCATCATCCTCTCCACCTTTACCACCAACTTCGGCAGAAAATGGAGAAAACCAAGATGATTCCAATTCTAATTCAGATGAAGAATAAAAAATTTCAGACTTCTACAGTTCATTTTCACTCTTAGTTTTAGTATCTTCTGGAATTTTTTGGAATATAGGCTTTAGTTTGAATATATTTGAATCAAAATGTTTTTTCAATAGCTCATCCGATGCAGCCAAGAAGCTTGTATACACTCTGGGGCTGAAGAGTTCTTATAAGTGGAAAGAGTAGTGCAAATCCGGAGAAAAGCCTCAGGATATACCGGCTAATCCCGCTAAGACTTATAGACTACAGTGGGAATGGGAAGACTGGCTCGGTAGTGGTAGAAGTGCTCATCAATATAAGGTATAAAGAAAATTTTAAAATGCTATGAAATATGTGCATAGTTTAAAGATTACGAGTCAGGGTGAGTGGAGATACTGGTGTAGATCTGGACAAAAACCAAATGATATGCCTGCGAGACCAAATAATACATACAAAGATGAGTGACAAGGCTGGGGTGATTGGCTTGGAACTGGATATATTGCAACTACTAAGCGACAGGAACTGGAACAAGCTCACTCCAGGGAAGACAAATATACTCCACATAACCGCAAACAATTGGTAAGGCAGCGATCATCTCGCCTATCTGAAACTGTGTTCTCTGTTGTTACGCTTCCGCCATTTGTCGTTTGCTCCATATTTTTTCGGATTCATCATCAAGGAGTCAATGATAATATGAAGTCTGTACTTCTCTTTGAACAATCTACAGTGGAATGTAATGGCAGAATCTAGTTCGTTGTAATATGGTCTAGGTACCTCGTAGTGTCAATCCAGAATTGCAACACCTTGCTGATTTTATTAATTCCTAAATAGAAAGGAAAAGGGATGTTCTCCACAAATTTTATTATATGTATACGTTATCCTTTACTAGTTTCTCTAGTTTTTCTAGGGCTTCTGAAAGTGATTGCTCTGTACTGTATATTATTAATGTATGATCTCCAGATTTGTTGTCGGGCCAAAACGCTCCTGGACAGTAATCACATGTACTATAAGAGAAGTTATGTTCACTGAGTATTGCAAATCCGTTCTTTTCAAACTCTTCTGTATAGTATTGTAATGAGCCGGGATGAGACATACCATCATTATCTTTGTTGTTCTCTACTTGATCGGTAGGCGTATAGAATCCTCCTACGATAAGGCCCCCTGTAGTATTTCCGCCAGAGCTAACTTGATCTCCTGTGTCTGGTAAGACCAAGATATTCCCTTCCTTTGCATCATAGTCTTGATTAACTATCGAATAATTTCCAGGCGAAAGTCCAACTTGTTCAGAACTATTAGTATAATCTAACACTCCAGTAGAATATACCACCTCTTCTGTATCTCTATTTACAATGTCTATCGTTTGAGGATGAGGGGTATCCCATGGTGCATCTGCATTAAGAAATGCTATTCTAGTTCCTTCGTGGATGACAAGACTTGTTGGAATGTAATAAGCATTATGATCTGTTAGTAACTTGTGCTTTTCATCTTGCCAACTCTCGTGTGCTTCATTTGCTATGAGCAGTATAAATGCATCTACTCCTGCAGGTAACTCCAAAGTCTCCGTGCCATGTACTGATTCCGCTGAAGGAATCGAACCACCTGAAAGATTTCCTGCAGAAACTGGTATCAAGTCTTCTTGAAATGAGGTTGAAGATAGAGTCGCGTAGGCAAACATATCTGGAATATTAACTGCAACTACCAGCACGAACGATAATGTAATAACTGGTACACGCCATGCTTCGAGGCTGGCATGCATTAAAATGAAATTTCTTATTGAAATATGGTTTTGTCTACCTTCATATGTTTGTAACAATGTGTTAAAGCGATCAGAATATGAAGTATTTAATAGTTTATCATCGGACAAAGATCTCGCTGGGGCCAAGTGACAATACCTCCTAGCAATGTTTATTCGAATAACCTTCTTGGAGACTTCTGAATGGTGACAGAGCACCCAGTTGCGGTGTATTACATTGCATACATGCAAATTATATATGAAGAAGGAGAGCAGATGATAAGTTGAATAAAATTCAGTCATTGTTGGCATCCTCCTTAATTGCTCTATCTCTTGCCTCAATAGGACTTAATTTACTCTTTAAGAATGTAAATGCATCTTCCTCTCCTTTAACTAACGGTCCAGCAGAAATTATGCAATTTTCGGAGGCAAATAATAGTACATCTAATGCTGCAACTGATATTTTTAGTAGCGAACAATATACTCTGTCAGATAATGATAAGAATCTTTTGATATTGATACCAAATGAAGGGCATCATGGACCAGGCGAGGATGATGAAGCAAGATTTATTGCTCAATCATTCGTTCCTGAAACTGCAGCTATAAGCAAGGGAACAAATGTGATTTGGTTTAATGGTGATGTGGGACACGAACATGATATAGTGGTAAGCAGTGATGCTACTCCCATTTACCAGACAGGTGAGTTTACGGAATTTGAAGCAAGAAATTATACGTTTAATGACGTAGGAGAATTTAGTTACGCAGATACTGTAGAATATGATAATGGCTACATCATGAGAGGTAACATCAGTGTAACCGATGATACTGGTGGCGATGGAGATCTGCAACAGACAATAGAAACTTCCGATACGGTTGGCATTCTCATGATTCCCACTCAGGACATTTCCCTATATACAAGTGATTTACAAAAAAGAGGTTTTCTTATAGATAGCATGCATAACTTTCAAGACCTTAGAGGAGGACAGAGTGGAACTGGAGACGAACAAACCTTGATTGTATGGCGAGCTCCTAC
>JAATVR010000563.1 GCA_014523665.1 Nitrososphaerales archaeon TH526 | reverse complement strand
TAACCCTAAATTGGCAATCTAGTCATAGATCGCTAGAGGTACGCCGCATTGTCGCGGTGCCTTCTCCCCATACTTCCATATTTTCAAATCCCCCTTCTTTTTCAATTTCTTTGACACAGTCTGGACAGAAAAAGTTTGCAAAATACGATCCTCTATCTTGAAAAGCATGTAGTTCATCAACCTCAATCAGATCGCCTCGACACAATATGGTTACTATATCAACGTATTTGTTCTCATTTCCTAAATCAAAACACCTAGGACAACGGATATCCACTCTATTAAAACTCTTCAATACATCTTCTGGCATTTCTTTTATACAGTCCATACAGACCGGATTTGCGTCATATTTTTTATCATGCAAGAAATCTGCCAACTCATTAGGTGGAATGTATTACGGAGATATTATGGCGGCTAATTCATTGCGTTTATGTTTTAAAATCCGACACAGATAGCAAGGAATCTAAATTTCAAAGATCTCGGTAGTCATTTGCCATCTAATATTTTCTTCTATGGTTTAAGTTGTACTATCCTGCTGCTGATCCTGATTAATGCCGTGCTCTTGGCGACTCATGGAGGATTCCCATGGTTCATTATATGAGAGGAAGCGAAATGGAAGGTGTACTATCAAATCGAAGAGATTCTATTTCTTATTATATTGATAACTTGTACACACTGGATATTGTTCAGGGAAAACCCTGATTTTTATTGTGTTTAATAGGTTCGGTTAAGCACTTTGCTTTGGAAGTTCGTAGTTACACAATGCTAGTCTGAAAGAATCGAATGTGTCCGAATGGGATGTTTGTTGTTTGTCAAGTTTCCAATCATCTGAAATTGTTGCCTTTCTCAATGATACAATGAGTTTCTGCAGTGTTGGATGTATTTTGATGAACCTCTTCGATAGTAACGTATATGTCCACTGTAACATCTCTCTATGCCTTTTCTGAAAGTTGACAGGTATTATCTGCCAGCTGTTACTGCTGCGTAAACCCCAGATCTGTTCTTCTGTTAGTCTTCCGTAGTAGTCATGGTACTCTCCTATCCTTGACTTTAGTTCTCTTATGACTTCGGGATTTGCACCGTCCACGTATATCTTCGTACAGTGGTGCCTGTGTTTCAGTTGCATTATGTGATTGATAATATAGTTCATCTGTGGCTTCTCGAAACTCTCAGCATAGAACACTTCCACCTTCCTGTTTCTGAATTGGGTAATGACTATGGCAAACTTTGATGTATCTCCCCATGCCACATCTATGCCCATGCTTCTTCCTATCATCATGCTCGTGGACCAGTTCATCATCTCCTGAGCCTCTTGGTGCGTGCAAATTGCTGCCTCTATGTCCAGAGTATGGAATACATTACCTACCTTTCCTAGGTACTTGAGGTTGTACTCCCGTTCAAATGAAGGAGATGCTTTGGCTTTCTCGATTTCTTCTGTCGTGTATATTCTGTCGAGTCCGTATGTATAATCCAGGAATAGACGCTTGTATAAACAAGTACCTTCCGGTTCCCTTTCTATTTTCTCAAAGAGCCCTTCAGGTGCATTAGGTGTCGATACCATCACTATCCACGGGTTTGATTTAGCAATGTACCTCTCTGATACGTCCCTAGCATCCTGCTGTTGCCCTGGCGGAAAGAAGTCCGCTTCGTCCAGATAGATGAATGTGACATTCGTCAGTCCTCGCATTGCGTCTAGGTGGTGCGATGGGTATGCCTCAATGTGCACACCGTTTAACTCAATGACTGTCTCCTTGGTGTCAAAAATTGTGCGATGGTTAAGCATTTTCCCTGAGTGAAACAGGTCCTTCATTCTATCGATAAGTGTAATTGCTAATTCAATTCTGGGCCCAGTTACAATACACATCTGATTCCCTGATAAACTATGTTCTTCACGAAAACATAACCAAGCCATGTACCGCACTATGAATTCGGTTATGCCTAATCCCGTCGCTTTTTTGATCCATATTTGTTTGTGATTCTGGAGTGTGTCAAATACTAGTTGTTCGTAATCGAATAGTGGATAGTATTGACCATTCTTCTGAGGTAGGCCTATAATATGGTTTAGTGTTCTGGTATCTTGTGGGTTCTGCCAGTTATAGAATGGTAAACCTTTCAGTAGTTCAAACCGTCCTAAGCTCGAACTACCGAGCTTCTGGTCGTACTTATCTAGTATTTTTGATAAGTTCTGTAGCGTCATTATCACTCGCTACTTCATTGTTTTGAATTGGTGCGAATATTTCTTTGCAGTCAAATTTGACTTCTCAATGCCATGCTCTCCTCTTGCAATGTTATTGATACGCTAACTTGAATATCCTTTATCGAGTTGGTATCCTTGCTAAGTTAATTTAATGT
>JAATVR010000562.1 GCA_014523665.1 Nitrososphaerales archaeon TH526 | reverse complement strand
TGTCCAAAATTTTAGTTCGCTATTTGTATTGTCTACTTGGATTTTTCTTGTAACCCCAACAAAGAACTCAGGGAAGAGCTCTTCTAATCGAGTATCCTTAAGAGCACGATAAATTATGTCAGAGGGCACGCGTAACGTAATAGATTTAGATATCGAGGACATCTCTCTAATTTGTCAACAACGCCGACTGTGCCTCCGGCGTTTGTTCTGCTTTAGTTAGCTCCATATCCATTTTTCTAATGGCAGCTATCCGTTTCCAATAATTCTTTTCACTAAGTCCAACCCACTTCATAATTTGTTCGTGTGTTGCGCCCTTGACAATGTAATCCAATATCTGCTTGTTTTCACGAGCTATCATAACTTTGGTTCTTCGTATTCTAGCGGTTGACTTTACTTCTTCAGCAGCTGAAATGCTTGATGACGACAAGTCTTTTCTTATATTAACCAGTCCTGATATATAGCGAATTTCATTAGATCAATGAAGAGTAGCAGTATCTTAGGTTGAGGCACGGTATGAAGCAGAGTCAGTCCTAGTAAGATCTAAATATTCAAGCGCGCCTAAAATACATTAGAAGAATAACAGATGCAGGTTACAGATACAGATACAGATAGGGATCATGAAGAACATGAACAACTACCATGTGTTTTATGCCACATGTGCGCAGTAATTATGACCCATATTGAGAAATCACTGCTTATACTGATAAAACAGCAAACTAAACATTAAACTCAATGCCAGAACTGTAGAGATAACCTGAAATTCTCAAGCAAATCATCATGACTAGTTGCTCCCTTATCTAACACGCCTTCTTTATTTATTGACGATGTAAGAGGGGAATGTCACACAAACCATTTTGTTGTACTAATATTGGTATACTAAACTTCTAAGCATGTTTAGATAGACAATATCACATCTTAGAAGCTCATATAAGCACATATTATTAATGCGATTATATACATACAGTGGAGTCTTAGACTAGATAACACTTCAAGAATCCTTTTGCTTTAAAAGGGAACGGAAACCTGAGTATGTAACAGTTGTACGGCGGTAACATGCCATCTCAGCAGCTGCGACCACATTAGTGTTAGATATACAACACTATATCCAGTACTGAATCTCAAAATCAGTACGCTGCAGGCATCTCTACGCCTATCACCAGCTACATAAAAATGAGATGATTTTGTCCAGTCATCCCAAGAGGCAAAAGGAGCCACTGTCAGAGATTTGAGCTACTAGTAGGAGTCTAATATTGGTCTTACTCTTTAAGGCTAGTTAAACTAGACAGTAATAGTTTAGCCTCGTATTCGGCAAGGGCTTTCTGTTGCTCTGGCGGTAATTTGCTGCGTTTCTCTTCAATATTCTTCCTTCGCTTTTCGAGTTCTGCTGCTTTCTTTTTTGTTTCTGCTATCTTATCCTGTGGTGCTGCATGTGTTTTCCAGTATAACTGTCTTACCTTAAGTTCTCTAGCCTTAAGTTCTTCTGATGCACTAAGACTATCGAGGCTATATGCACCATTGCCGATATGATAGACGTCAACGATATTATTATTCTCGACCCGAAGTACTTCATAAAGCCAGCCATTTTTCTTATAACGCTTGTAAGTGTGCTCAAACATTCGATCACGATCTTGACTTCTGGTTGGATTCGCCTCTCCTATTTCTTGACAGAGTCTGCAATGTCCCATCTTATCATTAACCCAAGACGCTATATTCCATACATCTAATGCGTTCTTCCCTGTTGGAGGTTCATATGGTTTAACCTGTACATGGCTACTACTACTAGTGGTTTTAATATTGACATTTACTTCAGATTCAACTGCCATCTCTGTATTTACAGTCTGATCATTTTCACCCTCAGTTTTTTCATGATCTAAGATTGCCTCAGCCTTCTGTGCCTTTAATCTCAGGATTGATCGCCTTCTTGCAATACTTCCCACCTTTTCAACACTATGTTTTATCTCCCTGGAGGGGATCCGTCTCCAATACTTTGATTTGCATCTAGCGCATGCTTTGGGTGGTTCCATATTTTTGATATCATGATAAGCAGGATCGTAATCCCTAGGAAACCAAAGATAGTTACAACGAATACAATGATAGGCCTGTACAAGCATTAATCCACGTTCCTCCATCAGTTGCTCTCCTTTTTTACCCATTACTCTATCACTATCTTCTTACGCTACTACTAGGAGTCTATTCAGTATCTCTTTTCCTGATGTCATATGAAGTAGCTCTCCAGTGTGTTTATTCCTTGATGGAAATTGTTTTCAATCCTAGAACTACTACATACATGATTCTCTATTGCCCATCGGTCAGCTGTTATATTACAGCCTTCGCAACCAAATCGGTCTGTTTTTCCTATTCGATAGATATTCAGTTTCAGCTGTGCTATTTGAGAAATTTGGGACACATGGGACACATGGGACACATTGTGGGAGTGTAAGGGGGTATCTGATGCTGTCGAATCGATAACTGGAAATAAACCCATATCATTTGCTCAATTCGCAATGGATTACGCTGAAGCATTCAGATAACCGAACTGGCATTGCAAATCGTACATAATAGTCGGGATGATACTGCTATATTCATGTCACTAGCGATATTCAATTAAACTAAGGGTATAAAACCAGATCCACTCTCACGTGTTAAACCTGAAGATGAACTAGAAATCTTTTGTCCTTTTTCTTTCTACTCAAGTTTTTAGGTTCTACTATTTAATACGACTATGTTAAATAAGGTGCAGCATGAGGACGACAAACTAATCACCAGTTGGAAGATTTGCAAGGAGATATCATTGTCTGTTCCATCATATGATTCTTATTGTGGATTTCCGTATCGGAAAGATCATCATCTTCTGATGTGTTTA
>JAATVR010000561.1 GCA_014523665.1 Nitrososphaerales archaeon TH526 | reverse complement strand
GGTAAGGAATCAGAGAATGCATCAGTCGGGGACTTTGCTGAGGCGGCATCATTTGGTGACGATTTGATCGTGCTCTGTACTTCATGGAACGGAACTTCTAATGCTATAAAGATGGCTGATCCAGTTAACATGACAGGTAAAGTTGTTATTGATACCATTAACCCATTAGATTTTTCACAAGGACTCCCGCCACGAATGGCTGTTGGTATTACAGACTCTGCAGGCGAAATAAATCAGCGCTTACTTCCTGGGGCTAAAGTCGTCAAAGCGTTTAATATTGTCGGCAATCCATATATGGTTCATCCAAATTTTCCTGGTGGCCCTCCAACGATGTTCATATGCGGAAACGATGAACAGGCTAAGAAAATGGTTACTGAAAGTATTCTAACTCCGTTTGGCTGGGAAACAATTGATATAGGAGGAATTGAAGGAGCTCGACTTCTTGAGCCTCTTGCAATGCTTTGGATTACTCATTACTTCAGAACAGGCACTGGAGATCATGCATTTAAGTTACTGAAAAAGTAATTCATAGTGGTCGCAGATAAGTTTTTCTTTGGTCAGTATCATTTTTCATGAACTTTTGCGTGAAAGAGCTGCAACAGCTATTACAATTCCTGCTGCTCCAATCCCTATTGCAGCCATTCCTATCATGTAGGACCGATCTAATGCACTGCTTATATCTTGAATTGATTTCTGCACATTCATGTTGTTTTTAGCCAATATTTCAATATTACCCGTATTATTATCAATATCATTTGAAAGTTGGTTAAGAATTCCCTCTAGATTGGTCCCAATGTTATTGGAGGGTGAATTTGTATTAACAGAATCACCAGGGTTACTCGTATCAGGAAATCTATCTAGTGGTATTTCAGCGTTAACAATGTTTTGGCTTTTTGTTGTACCATTCAACAAGAGACTATATAAGCTCGCAGGGAGGTGGAGGAGGAACACTACAAGATCTGTATGATTTTGTAGTCCAGAAATAATTGCTGGTTGCCTGTGATAGTAGAATATATTCGCTACACGATCGAAAATGAACGCCAACGAGAGTTTGAAAACGCCTACGACTAAAATCATAGTATACTCACCTCACTGTATACAATATGAGAACCTAAGAACTTCGAATTGAGTGGGATTCACAGAATGTTCATCTTAAAGGATTTCGTACTAGTCCAGAATTCCAATCATTCTTTGAAGACGTACGCCCTTTTTTCAATGACATAGAGGAGATGCATCACTATGAGGTAATACAAGTCAGGAGTGAAGTAAGAAATAGTTCCAATGGCTAAGATATCATAGAGGTTAACGACATAGACAAAACTTATGCCAATGTAATTCATGCCATTCTAGACATCAGTTTTCGAGTTACTTTTACATGGACAGCCTGGTTCTACTTCCACTGCCATACAATAGTTGTAATATTCTGTCCTCCTTCTATCATATCTTTATAGACAGCCATCGTATTATTTAGAAATGATAGTTCTCCATCAGAGTTGGATGAATTGAAGAATATTATGCCATTATCTAATACTATTTCTTCACCTGCTTGGTACCCTATTGATTCATATTCAGCTTTTGCTGTGTCATTTCCTTCTACTGCTCTTAATTCCATTATTCCCTTTTGATAAACAGTCCCATCTGGATTTGTAATGTAGATTCCTGAGGAATTACTTTTGTGTCTAATAGATTCGTTAGTTCATCAAAATGCTTTGCTCCCCAAGGGGAGTGAGATGGAAATAGCTACCTAGAAACTAATAATCATAGCTATCTATCTAAGATCCAAGCTTATTTTCATCGTACCACTTTGCTATCTCTTGACCGATATAGTGCGGATTATCTTCTTGAAGTAAATGGATTCCAGGTCCAATATTTACTATTTTTAAATTAGACAAGTTTTGTTTACACCAGTCAACGATAGGTCTAGAGACAAGTATGCCTGGCTCTCCGTAAATCAGAAGCTTTGGAATAGTTGATTTCTGAAGCCATGTGTTATAATCTTCAACAATTCTTACAATATCCTTAGGCGTTCCTTCTATTGGGATCTCATTTGACCATCGCCATAATGGCTTTCTGTATTCTGGTCTTTGGAATGGTTCTCTATAATTTTTAAGCTCTTCTTCACTAAATGTCCTTACGGCTCCATAGTTTCTTAAAACTGACTTACTGCCGTATGACCATAGTTTCTTTGTAAGTGTCTGGTTGTCATCATACGCTCTTTGGCATGAAATGAGGAACGAAGTTGGACCAGGGCTATCTGTTGCTACGCGCTTTTATAGCATGACAGTTTGGACAAAGTGCTTGACAGTTCGACTCAGTATTATCAGATCGCTTTCCGTTCTTATGATCCCAATCAACAACGTTTAGCAAACGTTTACAATGAGC
>JAATVR010000560.1 GCA_014523665.1 Nitrososphaerales archaeon TH526 | reverse complement strand
TGACAAAAGAGAAGTATAATAATGCAGTTAAGCAGATTAGTATAAAGAAATCTATACCCAAATTTGTTTACGAGAAAAAGATTGTGTCCGATACAGAAAAAGATAAAGCTAGAGAAATCATTTTGAATTTACAGAAAGACATTATGGAATTAAGTAATGAACCAGATAAGACTAGTCATAGTCAGATCTTTAATCCATATTTTGAATCAATATCTGATTGTGTTCCAAATATGGAAGCCGCTGACATGAGCGCTGCAGATCGCTTCTTCGACTTTATTGCATTATCTACAACGGTAAACTCTTCTAGACGACCCAGACTTAAACTCATAAGAAAGAATGATTTTTTGGTACAAGCCAT
This sequence comes from Nitrososphaerales archaeon TH526, assembly GCA_014523665.1. Taxonomy (GTDB): domain Archaea; phylum Thermoproteota; class Nitrososphaeria; order Nitrososphaerales; family Nitrososphaeraceae; genus TH5896. Next base: position 2,078 of record JAATVR010000560.1, on the reverse strand, counting down.
ACCGCTTGCCACATTTGATGATCTCAAAGAAGCAGTATCATTAATGGACAATAACAATGGTATAAGACCATATATTTTAGAATGGTACAATGATGTATTTTTAAAAGTATATAATGATAAAGCTGAGCTAGATTCGAAGAATGGAATGACGGAAGATAGAATCGCCGTTACTACTAAAGAACTAGTGGATAAAACGTTAGAAATAAAGAACAAGAGTCTATCAAGTCAGAAACTTTTGGAAAACTACATTTATCCATTGATGAATTCTAACTACATTTCAAGTGAGAACAGTCAGATAGATCATAGAGCAAAGATATATTATCCAGTCTTCGCCAGTTCTAACAATAAAAATAATAATTTATTCGAAATAAAATGGACGAATAAATTATCGCAAAATAATAGGATTGCAGTTAAAGATTTTACAATATTTCCATCAAAAAGTTATATAACATCACGAATTCGAGATATAATGGAATATTCTTCTGATTATAGATTACTTATCTTGGAAAACGAGAATGGTATACAATTATCGATAGAAGAATTAGTTAACAGATATTATTCTAACCCAGAGGAGTATTTTACGTCAGATAGAAGTCATCAAACTCAAAAGATCTCAGGAGATTCAAGACCCAACGAATATCTAGATCCCAGTCCAAATAATGAAGTATCACAAAAAAATTATGGGCCCGATGTAAAAAACGTAACTGATAATACAGAATTACAAAAAGAATTACTAGGATCATCAGAAACGAATAATTTTATATACTCACATAAGAATGACTCACGATTTGAAATCCATATTGAAAACGCGGGTATACAAACTAACGCCATTGAAAGCAGTGAATTTTCTCATGCTAGTTACGATGATAATGACATTAATTTGGAAAATGATAAAGCTGATCAGTCTCTTACTAATAATAATAATCAAATTAGAAGAGCTATGTCAGATAGCTCATCTTCAAAGAATAACATCTCTTCCCATACTAAAGATCTATCCCAATTATCCCAAACGCCCCAACAGCCAACTAGACAAATCATTGAAGAGTTCTTCTATAATGATGGGTTACCATATCACCCCCCTCCTCCACATACGCTAGAGGAAAGCTCCTGTAAGTCGATAATTCGAATGGATGACCATTCTTTTTATTACTGCACACTACATCCAGGAGTCCGAAACATCTATTTGGAGACAATAGAACACCATATCAAATACAAAGATGCCAAGCTGCATGAATCAGAAATGCTGAAGTTGTTAGATATTCAGAATTCTGTTCGTTAGTATATTAAATTAAATTAAATAAAAATATGGAAGCCGATAGATTTGATAAAATTTTATGACTGCTTGATTAGCTTCCGACCGGTTAGGCTTTGTTGCTTTTATCTATTTACGATGAATCAGCCGCATAGATTACTGATAATCTGATTCTGATTTTGAAGTCGATTCCAATGACAGGTTCATTGACGTGACTCGCAACAATATCAGGATCCCCCAAAGTGATAGTGTTAAATTCGATTTATACAATGATAAAATAGTGTCTATTAAAAGAAGAATTGCTGTCGCCGTTGCTTCAGTTGCGATCAGCTATCTCGTCAAGAAATATATTCTAAAAACGGGCCAAAAGAAGAGTACTAAAGTATAAGCTATCCATAGGTCAACAAAATTGCGGCGATACACCCTCCCTCAGCTCCCCGTCATCCATCGATTATATCGTTAATTGACAAGTCATTGAATCATGAGCAAACATAAACTAATTGATCTTCGAAAGATTATTGAAGAAAGAATCGGATCATTGACCGAAGAAGTAGAGATCGCAACTAACGCGAAATTGAATCCATTGTACATTGCTGATCGTAAAGATGAAATTGAATTCGTTCGTTGGACAGCAGCGATTATCAATTCAATTTTGAATCGGGATAATAAACAAAAGTACTTTCAACTTGGAGCAACTAAAATGCGATTAGATCTAGCTGATTGTATCGAATTCGAAAACGTACTCCAAGAAAGAGTTCAAGAGCTAAATTTAAAGTTGAAAGATTCCAATAATCTACGCGAATCAGACGTTCTAATAAACGAGATA
>JAATVR010000559.1 GCA_014523665.1 Nitrososphaerales archaeon TH526 | reverse complement strand
TTGAATGATTCTTTTATAGAAATGGTAGAAAGTATTCATATGAAACAAAGGAAAATGGCTATCCCGTTTGTATTAAAGAGTCGGAATGCAAAGGATCGTCACATTGAATCAAACTTTAAGAACTTTCTAGAAGAGCTATCATATGACGTCATAAATTATGGACATGATCTTATTCTTCGCAAACTGATGATTTCTTCGATTGCTTTGGAGATTGCACAGAATATTGGCATTGATTATCATGCAGCTATTGAAGAACTCTATTATTATATGAGAAAAAATGACGATAGTACCAATGCACTGTTAGTAAAGTTTAATGATCGATTCTATAAAAACATAAAGAGTAGCAATGATCTCAGTTATGGCTAATTACAAGATATCATAAGGATTAAAACAGACAGTCAAGCCGCTAAAGAACATACCAAACAAGTCGATAATTCTTGTCAGGTTACATAAATGATAACTGCGGTTATCTGAATTAAACTAACTCTTATTATTTTTTCTCGTCTTGATGTAATCAATTGATACATCTTAAAAGATGTACTCTTTGTTATGAAATATGCTAAATTGCTTTCCGTGCTACTACGTATGTAAATGTTTTCGGATTATATTTAGTATTGACAAAAATGAGTATGATACTTTATACATAGCGAAATTGTAGATATTAAAAAGAATAGTGCTGTAACCGGCCCAAGCATCCGTGGGTCGATATTCAGTCCGAAGTAAATAGAAGTGAATTTTGAATGGGAATGGTTATTCACCATGTTGATACATTCTAGACATGCATGTAAGTGTTGACAGGAGTAAAATTGAGATCGCTATGCCCGGAGATCATGGATGGGTTGAAAGAATAGGTAAAACTACTAATGAGATATTATTAATAATCCAACAGTACAATCGTATAAAATTGAATGACTATCGATTCTGCTAAGAGATACATGAAATACACTTAAAACAAGTAAAAATATAACATGGATATTGAAGAAAGAATTGCTTAAATTTACGTTAGCCGTTTTTGGATTTTTCGCTCTAATTGAAATTGCGTATTTAATAAATCATCACTTTCGCTTTGGATCTTGACAAGAACCTATAATAATTCGCTTACCCCATATTATTAACTGCTTCTCGAGCTATCAGCTTATCCATTTCGTCAAACATATTCAGAGCATTGATTCCAGTTTCAGTAATTCTAAACATCTTTTCTTCTCTGACAAATTCAATTAATCTTTGTTGAATCAAAAATGTCAGATAATCTTTTAGTTGTTTGTATGAAACATAAGTTTCGTATTGAATCTGAGTTATCGTTGCACCTGTATAGCCGCGGGTTGAGTTGAGAATAGATGAAATAATTTCGAATTTGGATCTAGTTCGATGTCTAAGTCGTCTTGGCATCTTCTAGTAGCTGGATATGAACATTCCATAAGATGATTATAAACTTTTTGTATTTCAATCACAGTCGTGGATATTTGCTTTTAAATTTACCATAGACATATGCCAGCCGTGAAGCTGGTCCAGGGCCCTAATAGCAGTAATGATTCGACCTGATTTATCATCAAACTACTATAACAGAAGAATTAAGCAAACTCTCTTCATATTATTTTTGATGTTCGAACAACAGTCGCTTCCAAATAGGTATGTTATCAGGCATGTTGTCATACAAGCTTCGAGGCATATTATGGATACACAGGGAGGTGATTGTATTTAGATGACATTAGCGATAAAATCTTCTCGGCATGATGATAACAAGAAGTCACTAGAAGAAGAGAACACCCACCTAATATTTCTGGTAATTATCATTAGTTGTCTAGGGGCATTTACAGCTATCATGATCTCTGTACAATACGAGCCAACGAGTTTCGTAATGCCATTCTCTTTTAAAGAGAAAGTAATGAATATACCATCCACAGATCTTGGAAGTGTAAATGGTTTTGTAATTAGCTCAGATGGTTTGACCGTAGATGGAACATCAGTGGTTGCTGACAAAAAGATGGGATTTGCAAATTCTGCAGACAAGAATGGGGGCTATTCTGATTCTGCAATAACCGAATCAGGTGGTTCTTATGCATTACACGATCTACCATCAGGTGTATACAAATTCACCGTTACATATCCAGATGGTATTATTCAAACAATAGATAACTATGCAGTATGGCCAAGCTCAAGTTCATCATATGTTTTCGAGGCGAACTAATTCAGCAAGCCTCTGTCGTGAAATCATCATAACTGTGATAGCATTAATTTAA
>JAATVR010000558.1 GCA_014523665.1 Nitrososphaerales archaeon TH526 | reverse complement strand
ATATCATTTTCAAAAATGTAGGAATAATAAACACTACGCCGAAGTATTGGTAAATAGTAAGACAGGAACCAGGCACTTACCATTAATTGATTCATTACCTTATGTTAAAGAATGGTGTGACCAACACCCACAAAGACATAACAGAGAGGCACCTTTGATTTGTAGTCTTGATAGAAAGGTCTATTGTAAACAAATGACAGTTAGAGGCCTATATGGAATATACGAGCAGTATAAAGAAAAATACTTTCCCAAACTGCTTAAAGATTTAACGATACCCAATAAAGAAAAACGCAAGATTGAAGACCTACTTAGAAAACCCTGGAATTGGAAGTGCATTAAACACCGTTAATGAAAAGGTGTTTACTGACTGTAAGTCTATAACATGCCTACTTCATCCTACTTCATCACTTATGATATCAGGAGCTTGAATTCAATTTATAGTTAATGACAATATTCTGTTAGGTGGGAGTTCGGTAGATACATGAAGTTCGAGCTCCCCACAATTAGGACATGCACTATGAATTGAATTCTTTATATGCTTATTAACAAAGGAAATAGGATCTGCTTCAACAAAATCTTCCCAATTACACTTATGGCATTTCCCGTACAACATGACGGTTGAATAATCGTTCAAATGATGTAACCGAAGGTCTTCCCATTCTCTAGTTGGAACTTGTTCAAGTATTCTGTTTTCTAATAATGCTTTAATTTCTATGCGTTTTACAAATTTGGTCTTTTCATCCAAACTATTTAATGCTTTTAAGGAAAGTTTGTGCAAGCCCCTATGAATTTCAGGGCGATGTACTACATCAACCAGACTAGCGTATTCAATAGCTCCATAAACAGTTCTTACTTCGTTACTGTTATGTAATAAAGATTCTATCAATAACAGGACGGTGTCAAACCATCCATGACCTTTATAGATATCATAATCCTTTGCTAAAGCAATGGTATGATAAGAATCATGTCGCTTAAGGTTTGATTGAATAAATTCGTATAGTTTATCATTAATCTCATTTAACTCCTTTTGATAATAATCTCTGTCTTTCACCGAGCTCTTGTTAATTAATTTCCTTAAATTCATTCTTTTAATTAATAGGGCTACAAAATATCCCGATCCTGTAAGACTATAGATTGAAATAGTAATATCAACTTTCTCTGCTTCACCCGTATTTTTTGTAAGCAGTTGTAATCCTACAAGATCTTCTAACATAGCTTCAAAACGACCTTTCTGTTTTCGTATCTTGTTTTCCAAGGAGTTTTTCCTTTAGTTCCAGTATATTCGTCTATTAGTTGTTGATTGTTCTGTAATAACCACTTCCCTATTTCTCTTAGCTTAAAATTTGTATTGCCTGTTTTTAGCGGATACCCTAAGATATCCTGATACATTAAGGCCTTCGTATCAAATCCTTTTTTCTCCTTTCTGAATATTTCTTGAATAGGGGGATTTTTCGTGTGGTATTTTACCATATATGGTATTTGTAAATACAAGAGTTTCTTAAGAGTCTATTTTTTACATAGATTCATGAATCAGTATTCAGAAAGCGAAATCAGAATGATGAGGGTTCAGGCACTACAAGGAGAACGGAGTCTTACTATCGTGCTGCCTAGGGGTTTTACATCAGGGCTAAACATCCACAAAGGTGATTATCTGAAGGTGAGTCTTCAAGGCAATAAGATGATTATGGAAAAGGCAGGCGTCTAAATCGACCGAATTAGAGTGGAATAAGATATGATAGAGGAAACAAACGATAGTCAAAATAAGGGACTGAGTGAGAAGGCACTAGAAAATCTCCGAAGAAACACAGAAATCCGACAAAGTAAGACGCCAAAAGTGAAAAGGTATCTGTACCTAGATGATGGTCAAGAAGCCATAAGAAGATTTGATGCAGAACAAATAGAACCGCAAGAAATCGATTATGGCGGGAATGGTGAAAAAACTCAGCGATTCGACTACACTGTCACAGATCCAAATACTGGCGAAGATGAAGTATTTCGTGCTAGTATCACAGCCTCAGGAGATATCGATGCTCTTCTAGCAGAAGGTTATTCACTTCTCAAAATACGACGAAAGGGATTAGGATTTGATACAAAGTACCACATCACGCCAGTCAAGGAAACATAAAGCCCATTCTATTTTTTTTATTTTATCGAATTTAATTAGTTCAGAATGTAATGCGTTACTGAATGGAGCTATTCGCATAGATGACAATAATTTATGACAATTTGGCTTCTTACGATTCTTCATACACGATGACACTTTGATGACAATGACAGGTTATGGATTTTCCATCGAATTATCCGAGAAGGTCCATTGAATAAGCTTTGAGTGAGCTATCTGAAGCCATGATGATGCATATTTATCATATAGTCCACGAGGAACAACGGCCGTTCTCGTATCTCGACTTCATGGTATTTGATGTTGGTGGCCAGGAATATCGTATGGTTCATGGAACATTTCGGAACAATGTCTCCAGCTTGATAAAAGAGGGCCTAGTCGAAATTTCATACAAGTCGAGTATTACTTTCTATACTCTTTCTGGTGTTAAATTTGGCAAAGATCATAGAATTATAATGACAGGTAACCATACGGGGGTTCCAAGTTCACCTGTATCATTAAGTTTAAACATATCTTCAAATCCTTTGTACAGGATTATCAAAGATCTCCCATTGGACAGGAGTTCAGTTCATGATATACGTCTAAAATTTGTGAGTCCTCAGATTTATTCGATCATCTATTCTTCAATTTCTAATAAAGCTGTTGGGGTTGGCTATAGGATAAACTCCACCAGCTTAGACGTTTTGTTGCCAACTTGGAGGATAGGAGGTCTGCTTGTTAAAGTAACTATTCATAGGACTGATACTGTCAGCGTTATGATAGGATGTTTCTCTTAATCCCGTTACGATAGATATCAATGGTATCATCCGATTAACAAATGCATTATCCATCATTGAAGGAAGACTATATGGACTAATCGAGGCCTCTCAGTATGTTCAAGATCTTCATTTGATTGAAGATACTCTGAGTTCTTTTCACGATCGCCATGGTTACTATGACATTGTTCCTTCACATTCTGAATGGATTGTAACTATGTGGCATTTCGGGGCTGATGCCTTAACTGAATACTCCGGAGAGAAGTTCTCTGTCACTTGGGAGACTGCAAAGAATGTTTTGATCAGAGCTTATAGCAAAATAATGAATCATAACAAGACAAGAGTAAGACTCGAGCGCCAGGAATACCCTAACGCTTCTCTAGCAGATATAATCGAACAAAGGCTCTCGTGGGAAAAGGTGTCCTAACTCATGAGTGTGCTAATCGTTTCTTTCATCTATAAAACAGGGGGGGCCACCGATTTTGATATCTAACGGCCATGGTAGATTTAAAGCAAAAAGCCCTGACCCCCATTCTCCTTCTGTACCTTACAATACTCTATTTACATCAGAGAGGAGCAACATGGATTATTTCACTCTTGCTGGAGTTTGTAAACGTACTGGTACAACTGAGGATGAGCTAGCAGTTTTTGGATTGAAGGAGAATATTGATAATGCATTAGATTTCTCTGAAGTTAATTTCCAATCTTCAGCTAGCGAGAATCCAGAAATCTTTGTGGATGTAAAGTACAACAAAGAGCTAAACTATCTCATAATACGGGTGAGAAACTCTAACTTTGGATTGAAGGATATAGGCTTTACCGAGAAACGAATTCATGCCATATTTGATGACTTGGATAGATTTCATTCCAGCAAAAGAAATCTCTTCAAGATAAGTAGAGGTTTGCAGGGTGATGCCCTGAAAGAGGAAGTGGGCATTCCTTACGTCCTGGGAACAAAATACAATGGCAAAGGAGGGTGGTGGAATGAACCACTTATCATAAGAAATGGGGCCGAAGAAGAATTTGAGATAAGGGCCGTTGTAGATAAGATTGAGGGGCGTAATTACTGTACTATTATAAAAAAGACGACAGTATCAAATGATAATCTCACTGAGATTGAGACACACTTACCCTATAATGATAATATAATTGATTTAACCCATATTAAGCTCGTTCTTATAAAGTATGCGCTGCTCAATACCCATATTACATTTCATTTTGACACGGTGACCTCCATTACAGAAGATGACGATAACCGCTGGCAAGTAACATTACCCGCAACCCAGAAGCTCTCTATTAGCAACACTAACAGTAAACGACTTACGTCCATATATTGGACCGATCTATCGACTTTTGAAAATCTGATTTACGGCATTGAAGATAAGAGTATGATATTGTACGATATTCTAGTAAGTCATTTCAAGGAAGGAGGTTTACTTAAGAAAGTAGATGATCTGCTTGTTCCTGTTGGAGAATTACAACAACAACTATCGAAACAAGAAAGTGAAGAGAAAATACGCGACATATTTCTAATGTTGCGTGATACTATGGGCCCGCCCACTGACCCATCCATACTAAAGAGAGATTTACTGCCCTTCAGTGTAAAGGGTAGAGAACAAGCTCTAATTGCAAGAGCTAGTCAGCTCGGATATGATCCTAAGCATCTTAAGTATAAAACTAAGATTGGATATTATTATTCTGACAACTACGATCATAAATCACACATATCAGAGAGTACAACTGGTACTTGCGTCCCTTACATAATAGAAGCTGCGGTCATACATACATACAGTCTACCTTACTACCTTCTCTATTGTGAAGGAATTAATGCTGCTCCAAATCATTACCATTCATTTTCCGACGGCTATCTACTTGAATGGACCACGAAAAGTGGTGCCAAGAAGCAGGCGTATGGCATAAGAGATCTTCTGAAAGAGTGTGGTTATTCTTACGGAGGGGATGGTAAACCAGAAAAAGAAAGGAGCATAGTTTTAGTTAATTTATGGTGTCCTAAATTACAGTATACTGATTATGGGAAATCGGATATCGATCTCAATCCATTCTATTATGATCTAGTTGACTTGCTCTCCAAGATGTGTTCTGGTGGCAACAGACGACGTGATGATGAAGGTAACAGATTAGAAGCAAAAGCTCTCTTTGCTGAGTATCTCGTCGAAGAACGATATAAAAAAGCGTTAAAGGAGCCAAGTATCAAGAATACCGATAGCTGGAACACCAGCACTCCAGTATATCGATTCAGACCAGAGCTAGAACGTCGTGGAATACATGTGGAAAGAAAGTATCTGCAGAGTCTCGTTAAAACCATCTGTGATGAGATGCCTGAATTAAAACTTGTAAATGGACAGTTTGTAAAAACAGGTAAAATAGGAGTGAAACGAGAAGTCCTTGGAATATATGAGGCACCTCGTGCACACACATACTTTAGAGGACAGATTTACGATGTATCATTCAAGCAACTAGAAAGAATAAAAAAAATAGCCTCATTTATTCTCATAATAGAAAAGGAAGGTGTAGTTGAACTTCTTACGTATTGGGCTGATAAATACGGCTTTGCCTTGTGTTACACCAAAGGTTTTCTGACAGATAACGCAAAGGAGTTCACTGAGTTAGCAACTAAGGAAGGTGCTAGGATGGCAATACTTACAGATAATGATTTTTCAGGGTGGGCTATGGCAAGAGAGGTGCCTAACATTACTAGAATAGGTATAAAAGTTGATACTTTAGAGAGATTAAATGTTCCAATAGATGAAATTGTAGAAGACTTACCTAAACCTAAGGGTAGTGAAAAGAAGTTAAACGTAGATTATCACGTTAATAATCATGCCACTACTGCTGAACAAATGTACAATAATGGGCTGATGCCTGAAGCAGATTGGGAACTCTTAACTGGTGGTAAATATGGCAGACGTATCGAAATAGATAATGTTATAGCATATGTTGGAGCAGAGAGGTTTTGGAATGAGTTCGTTCTTCCAAGTTTTCAAGAATTATTCGAGACAGCAGATTATAACCTAAGTCTTAAGAAGGTAGTATATGTAGCACTATCAAATTTAAATCAATTAAGTGAGTTGGCTGAAAAGGCGGGGACAATTGCAGCAGCAGACGAGGTTGATAAAATAGAGTCAGAACATATTGATTACGACATTTCAACTAACGGGTTTATTGAAAATATTGATGTGGTTGAAAAAGAGAATACGAAGAGAATTGAAAACAAGGAAATGGAAGGCGAGCATATTCGATGGTTAGAAGAGAAGTTAGAATCATTAAATGAGGAATTTAGCAGAAGGACTGGCATTCCAATACCATCCCAAGATACAGATGATAAGAATGTTAAGAAGTAATGTACGCTCATGATTAAGATGTTGATAATAATTATGCGTTCACATCCGAAGATCGAGATATGTCAGGAGTAGAAGACCAGTAATTACGAGTATCAGGGGGTGATGTGAAGAGGAAAAGAATGGTGGGGGTCAGAAGTTTTATTGCAAGGTAGATGGCTATTAACTGCTTATTTTGGCGTACCCCCCATTTAGTTGTGAGAACAAGAGCGAAATCAAAAATAGATTAGATCCAAACAGAAGCATTCACAAACTCATTAGGAAGCTGCATTAATGGAGTCATCAATTATGGGAAAACAACTGTCTTCATAAATGTATAAATCATTAGATTCTATTTGAAAAATTTATAATTTAAGACTACAAAACATCATTCGTCTTGCAACAATTGATAAACAACAGAATTATACCTGTATTAGCATTCGGTCAATAAAATCGTAATTCTTCCCTATTCACTTTATTCTTTACCTTCATAAATTGATCGATTATATCATCCCGGTTATCTGCCAAATAGGTTCTGATGTATTCGCCTGCTTCAGGTGCTTCCGATCCCTGTTCTAGTATTTTAGCGAGTGACTCCTCATTCGTTAATGCGTGAAATAATTCCTCCTTATTTCTTATCCTAATTTTTGAATCTTTTTTTCTTGCTTTGGCTAACGAAATTTCAACTGCAAAAGCCATCTTTTGTAATGCAAATAGATCATGAGTATCAAATTGTTGGTCTTTAACGTTAGGAACTCTTTCGTAAGGGCATTGAAATCTGTTTACAATATGATAAGGATACTGTATATGCTCTCCTTGTTCCTTATCAATCAAACCTTTAGAAACCAATCTGTTAATTCCTATGAATATGGGATCATCTCCAGCCGGGCTCAACAAACAATGAAAGCACTTCAACTTACCATAGTTTGGGTTCTTTATGTACTCCATTAATTCTATAAAATCTGAATTCCATTTCTCTATGTCTTTCTGTCGTTCTTGTCCTTTCTCTGATTCGTACTGCGGCATGTAAGTCATTGACTGATCGAAGTCATCAGGAAAGTAATCTAGTGCGTAAGGTGCATCTCTAAACCTGATCCATTCATCTAGTGATATTACAGGCTTATCCTTCCAATAGCCTAAGACAGACATGTTGCGAGACGACGATTCAGGATAGAGTCGATCAAGTTTCTTGGTTAGATTATCGAGTAATCTCTCTAGCTTCAATTTTTGCTAATCTCTCCTCTAGAATCTTAACATACATTCCAGATGGTCCTTCTGCAGTAAGCTTGAATAAAGTCTCATTACATTCTTTTGCCAGTTTTAGAGCGGCTATTTTATGAAACCAAGTCATTTCTTTGTTATTTTCAACAGTATAAATATTCCAACACTCTTTAAGCACATTTCTAATTCCCTCTATTGAGGTTTGATACATAAATGGAAGGGCTTCTTTAGCCAAAGAATTTAGATAGTTATGTGATTGGGAAATTAAGTACTGAATGTCTCTGCTCACAGTTGATGCATCAACTCCTAATTCTTTGGCGATCTCATAGCCTTTCATTCCCTTTGTGAGAAGTACCAAAACATCCTCCCTTCTTTCCTTTATTTTTCTTTTGTTGTGTGGTACCGGTTTGGACATCAAATTATTGCAGTTATTGTATATATTTACATTCGTACTGATAAATATATTGCAAATATGTCGAACCAAGCAAAATATTAATGCTAAGTCATAGCCATCCTACTATAGAACAAGACGCTTCAATTTAGACATAGCCAGTATCTATCTAGGGATACGAGTTAGCGTATTAATGTGATTAGATTTAGTTTTCAGGAAGACATAATACAAACTGAGAATAGATTTTCTGCTATTCCTGTATCATAGGCAAGCACATAACATACAAAAATTGCATGCTACACGATCATACTATCGGCGACCGTGTTCAATTTCCTTTCTTTTCCTTGTTTGTGTCCTTTAACCTATCCTTTAACTTAGTAAATAGCCATGGTGAGACTCCGGCTAAAACCCCATAAATAAATAATATGGGCGATCCTAGCGGGCAAAGGGACGGTTTTAGGTAATCTGGGGGACTATGACCAGGCTGTACCCTACTTGGACAAAGCTCTAGAGATTAACCCCAATAACGAAGCAGCATCAGTTCCATAGTTACACATTCTCCTGAGGATGGTCCGCTTTTCGCAGAATCTTTGGGTGGAGGTGTTTATCGAAGCACAGATCTTGGAAGATCATGGCAATTGTGCTCCAATGGCATAGATGATTTAGAGATCACAGAAGTGAGCGCAACGACGACCCGTAATGGTAAATTGTAGGCGGGCTCGGCACATGGACGCTTATATCGGAGCGACAATCAAGGGCAATGCTGGCAACTCATTTCAGGCGACTTTGTATTGAATACGAGTATTGAATAGAAGTATTCTAAGTGAGCCTGTTATAATACTAGATTGCAGATTCGCCACGCTTGGTAGTAGTTAGGTCAACTGCAGCATTTATATCTGATACAAATAATTTTCCGCCTAAACTATCGCCACCTAGTCTTTCT
>JAATVR010000557.1 GCA_014523665.1 Nitrososphaerales archaeon TH526 | reverse complement strand
GTCTATAAAATTCATTCCTAATCCAGTTCTAATCCAGTTGATTGGTTATTGTAGGATAATTTTCAAGTTTTACGTAGCGTGAATATGAGCATTAGATTGATTTGAAATTTATATGAACCTAGATATTCTTATTCCTTCAGTCTAATAATAATCTAATAATAATCTAATAATAATCTAATAATGATTCTCCATTCAAAAGCCTGAAAAGTTTTGGATGAGGAGAGGTCTGATCTGATCTGATCTGATCGTTGACAATTATGTAATATCTTGTACACCAAGTAACATACAGGTTTTATTATAGAATCTAATGACGCGGGGATGTTGGACTGCTTGGACTGGGCTATCGAAAAACATCTTGATGCTATTTCACATCAACGAGAATTAAGAAAGAAAATCTAGAAAGATCGTAATATTAAAGATTTTCTTTTGTTTTGTCATAGAATGACACAATCTAGACGATTATGTATCACCGGTCGATTAAATGATGGCATTTATTGCATAAAAACTCTATTCTTGAACTATTTGCGCTAAATTCTGTTACATTGCAGTTGACAATACCTAGTTACATATGCAGTTTTAACCCAGTAATGTACTTTTATGGTCTTAGATGGTGATAGATGCCATTGATTGCCAATATTTATATAGTCATCATGAGAAGAAATTCACATGTCGATGTCAAAAAGAGAACAAGAAAAAGCTATTCAAGACACTAAAAGAGTCGCTGAAGAAGCCACGAGGGTAGAAGATAAGCACGATGCAGCTCAAACTCTACAACAAGTTGGACAACAACAACAAGTAGCGGTACAAGATTTTCAACACACATTTGATAGATCGTTAGATGAAACAAAAGTGAATGTAAGAAAATCAATAGACGAAGCAAGAACTCAAATTCCACGATTCACGAATGTAGTCACAAATTATCAAGAACAAGTATTGCAATCGACTGGACAAATGGTAGAAGATTACATTGAAGCTCAAAAATCAGTGATGAATTCCATCTTTAACTCTGCAGTTCCGTACTATGAAAATGCTTATAGAATGCAGAATTACTGGTTATCTCCACAAGTCTCTGCAGAGATATATGCAAGATCAGTCAGCAATATCGCTGAAAACGTATCAGCATCAGCAAGAATAAGCAACGATATCCTATTTGGAAATCTTGATGCTTTTGGAAACGCGTTCGAACGAGCTCAACGTCATACAAAAGAGTTTTCGAGAATCAATGCAAACACAGCAAAAGTAGTTGAAAATTCAGCAAGAGAAACGGCAGCAGAGCTTTCAGTTAATAGTCAGAGAAATCTATAGATAGAAGTACCTGTTGAAATATAAAAAAACCACTCTAGTCAACTGACTAGATAAGAACATTCTTTAATATTTTTATTATTTTTATATACTTAATGTAATGGGAACTCAGTTCGTCTATTCCTTTGTCAGCCTTGATATTCTATTCTTTTGCATTCATCATTTTCTTCAACACATCTTCTCCTACTTTCTCTATCTGTTCAGGAGTTAGATTTTGCTTGTGTGTTGCAATTGACCAGAAATGACCAAAGGGATCCGCTAACTGTCCATACCGGTCTCCCCAAAACATATCCATCACAGGCATCATTACAGTCGCACCTGCGGCAACAGCTTGATTAAAGGCTCTATCAACATCTTCCGTGTAAATATGCATCATAACTGTAGTTCCTCCAATTGTCCTCGGTGAACGACAACTGCCTTGAGGAAATTCATCAGAAAGCATTACTACTGAATCGCCAATTTTGATTTCTGCATTTACAATGCTTTTTCCATCCGGACTATTAAGACGATATTCTTCAACAGCTCCAAATGCACGTTTGTAGAACTCGATAGCATCTGATGCGCCCTTGACTACTAAATATGGTGTGATAGAATGAAATCCCTCGGGTATCGCTTTAACAACCATCTTAATCTATTTGGAATATGAATTTTCCATTGTCCACGATATGTGGAAATAGTTCGCAATTCTATTGCTGCCTGTTTAATGGAGCAAGAGCAAAAAATCCATACATTGCCGCATCATGGGGACACAAGTACTGCTATTTATCCTGTCACTGAGGGTGTACGTTCATCATTAACCAGGGATAAATACAGACGGGATTTCAATCATTTTCTTGATTTCATCCAAATTCATGACTTGCAAGTTCTCATTGATCTGGGCCCAAAGGTAATCCAGGAAATGATTATCAAATATATTTTTGAATTGCGAGACAAACAAGCTTTGAAACGAGCTACCATCAACGGTAGATGCACAGCTATTCTTCATTTCCTGGACATGAACGACATTCAAGTTAACAAGAGCAAGATTAAACGGCATCTCCCTTATGATGAATCAATCAGGGATGATCGGCCTTACTCAATAGAAGAAATCGCAAAAATTATTGCGATTTGTGATCAACGCAATAAAGCTATGGTACTGCTCATGCGTTCTTCTGGAATTAGAATTGGTGCAATTTCTGGAATGCAAATCGGCGATTTGATTCCGGTAACATATCAGGGTCAAGAGTTGTATAAGATTAGAGTTTATGCTCGAACACACGATGAATATTATTCATTTTGTACTCCAGAATGTAGAGCTAGGGCAATTGATCCCTACTTGGATTATCGAAAGAGATTAGGTGAAGATCTCAAAGGTTCATCTCCATTATTTAGGAAGGAATTCAAGAAGAACGATCCATTTACGATCAATTCACCAAAGTTCCTAAGCAATATATTTCCGCAGCAAATAATTGATAAAGTTCTCAACGATTCCGGTGTCAAGACACCAGAAGCTATGCGCTCCCATGCCTGGAGAAAAGGATTCAAGTCAATCTGTGAACAATCCGGAATGAAATCAATTAATGTAGAATTGTTACTAGGCCATAATATTGGAGTATCAGGTCATTATTATCGACCTGTTGAATCTGATATCTTGGAAGATTACATGACTCATGCGGCTGATGCATTAACCATTGATCCAACCCAGAGACTCAAACAGGAGAATGAAAAACTAAGGAAGAATCAAACGGACTATCTTGCAGAGCTAGGTGAACTAAAACAAGACTTTGATGAGATGAAACAATTACTTGTCCATTTGAGTAAGGATAGTCAGAAGGAGTTAATCGATGATCTCTCTCAGAAGGTTGAGAATAGGGCCGATATCGAATGGTCATGTGATAATTCTTAATAATTTGTAGGAATTTTTAATTAGGGGGTTCACCCTGCCGGAAGAATGCATATCCGGTTAGACGATGAACATCCGGCAGGATGCAAAATGGTTTGGGTTTCTTCGAGATTACCGATTTTATATAAGCTTACGTCATTTAAATATCTCGCGATTCTG
>JAATVR010000053.1 GCA_014523665.1 Nitrososphaerales archaeon TH526 | reverse complement strand
TTAACGTATTAATCGCATCAGTATCTTCTGCCACCACATATTCATCATAAATGTCTTGAAGTATGTTTTCTACAAAGAGTTTGAAGTCCTTTAATGAACCACTAACCCACCTAACAGTATATAGCTGGTCAGTATCATCTATGAAACCAACTGCCCTATTTTCATTTCGGTCGGAGGTCGTGGAATTCGACTTGGTTTCAGTGATGCCTACAAGATTATCTTGAAAACTTAACTCTGTTTCGATATACCTTATGATCGAAGCTCTCAAGTCAAGTGGCAAAAAAGAAAGATCCAACTTAATTTTCAAATTTTCTCAGATAGTAGATATGAGATTTGTGATGCAAACAACAATGGCTGGGAATCTTTGGATATATGACTAAGAGAGCGTGAACAACAGATTTGTGGCGCCAAGCATAATAAAAAATAGCCAGTAAATATCTGCATATCCCTATAGTGGAAATTCAAGAAATTTGATTGCAAGCGCCGATCCAGTGATAGGACGTAGAAAGAATCTCATTTCGACGAATCGTTTTCTGAGTATTCATGAGATAGCAACAAAGCAAGATCTCAATTTTATGAAACATTAACATCGAAGTGATATTCTAATGGCACTGCCAAGTCAGTCTTATCATTGTCTATCGTAGTCAACTCCAAACCTATATTATATGTACCACTTTGATTGAATATAGGGCCGCTAATCATTATAGGAGACCCTGGATCAGCTATCCATGCGTTTGTAAGCACATCTTGGTTTCCTCCGATAGTAGGGCTTGATGAACTTGATCCTTTGTCTTTGAACATCAACCTGACTTCACCGTTGTGATCGTGAAAGAAGTCAGACAGTAAGTGTTTTCCATCCTTAGAAATATCCATTCTAAATGTCACATGTTGAATATTTGCATTTTTTCCTTCATCAAGGAATCCAATCGTCATTAGTAAATCGTCACCTTGAGTAATATTTGTCGGTTCTGTTTGCATATCTAGTACCAATTTTCTGTCTCCAATCGCTGCTGCTGGGGGTGGTGCACCGTGATGCTGAGCCATAACTTTTTGGGAGTGTGGCTGATAGCCGGTAAGAGTGCCGCCAATGATTATGAAGGATGCAGAGATTAAGAGTGACATTCTGTATCTCGTCATGACATGTTTCACTATAGTCTGCTAGAATATGAATTTAATCGGCATGGCCATTTAGGTGCTAATAAATCAAGACGAAAGTTATTGATCACCCATGCTACTTTAGACGCCGATTGATTGAAATGTCTCAGCCACTCCTATCAAAAAAAGACTTTTCGAAGTAGATTCTGGTCATCCTTTGGTATGTAACGGAGAGCAGAGTTTGGTCCGCTTATAGAAAAAAAATCAAATTACCTGCGCTCCTTGACCCTTCCTCTCCCAGTCTTCCTAGGAGAAATGTTTCCAACTTTTCTCCCCGGAGGGGTTGTTCTACCTACTGAAGATTGACGTCCAATGTGCTGATGTCTGCCGCCTCCATGTGGGTGGTACACAGCTGCTTGAGCTATTCCCCTAACCTTAGGATAAAGCTTTCCACGTGAGTGCATATACCTTTCTTTGTTGCCTGCTTTCAGAAATGGTTTCTCTCTCCTTCCCCCTCCCGAGATTGCCCCTATCACAGCTCTGCATCTACGGTTTAGCATAGAAAACTTGCCTGAAGGAAATTTAATTGTAACACCTTCCATGCCATGAGAGAACACTATAGCTGACGAACCAGCGGACTTGATCAACTTTCCTCCATCGCCAACATTTTTTTCAATATTACATATTATAGTTCCATCCGGGATGGATCCTAGCGGAAGTATGTTTCTCGCTGTTGCACTAGCTCCTTGTCCCATTTCAATATTATCTCCGACTTTCGATCCATCAGAAGCAGGGATATAGGAATTAATACCATTCTCAAAACGCACTTTCGCTAACGGGGCATCCCTTCCCGTCTCATGAACCAGATCAACTATTACTCCAGAATGATTTTCATCTAAATTATAATAGGGATACTTTGCAGGAGCTAGTTTGCCTACTTTGATTGCTCTAAATTGCTTTCCTCCCTTCCCTCTTCTTCGAACTAAAGTTCTCTTTCCCAACTTAAATAATCACATCAATGATTCTGAATAGGTGATTTTAAGTTTATGCCATTAGTAGATATCTGAAATGCTACAAACACGTAGTATTTGAAGAGTGAAAAGGAAAGCGAAAGCTAATAAGGTATAAAGATGAGTAAAGTTCTAGGTATCATCGTGAGCCAGAATACACTCTCGCTAAAAGTACTTGAAGCATACACAAGAGATGTTGGCAGAGGAGTAGCTCGTATTGATTATGACTCTATGGATTCTCTCACCGCTTCTACAGGAGATGTTATCGAGATTAGAGGCAAACGTCGAACTGTAGCAAAGTGTTTGCCGCTGTACCCTTCTGATGAAGGTAAGGGAATAATTCGTGTTGATGGTCTTGTACGAAATAATGCTGGTGTTGCTATAGGCGATACAGTAGTTGTAAGAAAGATAAAAGCAATCCCAGCTGAAAAG
>JAATVR010000052.1 GCA_014523665.1 Nitrososphaerales archaeon TH526 | reverse complement strand
GGTTCCGATAATTCGAATAGGTCATCTTGTGGTTCACTTATACAATGATCGATCTTCCAATCAAGTTTTGGTGATTCCTAATCTTATCTATTGGTTTACGGTTGGTCAGGAGTAAACTTGGTACAATTGAGTCATTTGAAGGAATTTTAATTTAAATGATCTAAGTTATATCTTCCAACATCGTATGAAGAATGCGGTGCATGTCTGACACTCCTTACAATTCAGAAAAAAAAGAAGAGGTGCCTATTTCATCCGAATTGATGGTTGGACAGGCTATTACACAAGAAATGACTCCAGTTGAGAAAATGATTCCACTTGAAGCAAGCATCGGATCAGCTGATGACTCCGAAATAATTCCTAAACTTGAAACTGAAATAGCGCATGAAAAACAATACCACCGGAAGACGACTCAGAGGAAACGTACGAGCGCACAGTTAAGCCAACTGTTGAAACAAGCTAGGAGGAATGAAATTGAGATTTATCAAATGAGGAAGTCTATAGAATCCTTAGCTCGTGTGGGCAGGATATCAACAAGAAGCAATTTACAGTCAATGAAGCAACTTAGATTACAACTTGTTCAATTGCGGAATCAAGTGGTGCGAATTCAGAAGGACTTTCGAAGAATAATATCTTCTTCCGCACCAAAAGCTCGGATTAGAAAAATTATGCACTCTGGCGGTAAAGTGAATCACACGTCGAGGCCCAAAAAAGGGGCCTCACCTGCTCACTCTAAAACTAGCAGGAGGACGAAGACGAAATAGCATTAACTAGGTGACGCTTTTTGATGTAACAGTAGACTGATATTCAACAAAGGATATTCTACTAATGAAGCATTAGATTCTTTTCATCTTCGGTACTTCGCATCCAACAAATATTAAAGGTAAGGCCATCCAACTTCTGGACATATTATAGAGAACTAATTCATTTCATCGATGCAATATGATGACAACCTGCATTTGCACAAAGCTTCAAACTCCGATAGACAAAAATCACTTAAAAATTAAATCGAACGGCAGGAAACTAGCCTGCCGTTGGTCATGGTTGATCTAGCCAGAATATTCCCAACAACCGGGAACGTTATACACATTATCCTTTAAAAGAGTTACAAATTTAGGCAAAATCGATGTTCGAAAGAATTCGTGTAATTAGGATTATCGAAAGGCGCAATGATAATCTTGAGACGACAAGATGAAGGGTGAGATTGGACTCCGTGAGCTAGAGCTTTATTTTCGCAAGATCACTGAGGTTGAGTGTTACAAAGGCAATCGAATAGGAGATATAAATAATTTCACAGACGTTTTAACACAACAGAAATGTATTACTACTTCCGCAGATATAGCAGTTCTTCATGATTTTAGTATCAAGTCACTGAGTAATTAAACCGGTATAGTTATCCCAGAGCATCTACTGTACATGATTTCACTTTGATTGGCACAATAAAGATGCTATATCCATATTTCAAAAAATGGGGAAAACTAAATTCTGAATTACTATGGGTGCAGCTATTCTCTATTACTTTATCTGCTACCCTCTTTTTGCATCGTTACGTGCATCAGTAGAATATCTATCACGAGTGATTTTCATGTGTTTTCAATCATTTAAACGATTCACAATCTCTATTTTAGATACTGCAGACATTGGAGCCGCGTACTCGTAAACTATTTGATTACTGCTTAGTTTCCTCAATACACCCCTTATTTCAGTGACTTCGATCTGCTTTTTTATTCGCTGAAATCGCCATAAAGACTGGCCTATCACAATCTTAAATTTGATATTTCCAGATTGGAAATCTTCTTTATCTAGTGCCCACTGTTTGGGTTCATGACTATTTTCATCGGAATTAGGACTTTGATTTAGAAAACGTGCCACCAATCTTTCATTTCCTGCATCATATTCAATCAGAAATATCTTCCTATCATTATTAAATTCTAAAAGTATCTTGTCAGCCTTGAAACTTTCTTCACCAGCGTACTGAACTTCTATCTTGGGATTCACTTGGGTCTCTTCACTTTGATTCATTATTGATTGGCTCTCAGCCATCTAAAGATGGCTTGCCTATTAAAAAAGGCTATTCTAGAAAGCCATTTAAAATAGTTAGAGGATATATCAACAAATTCATAATTTTTGGTAGGGCATAGCAAAGAACGGAGTTGGCCATGCTAAATGTGAGGCTCCCAATCTTTTTTCATCCCTATTATCATGAATTCACGAAAAGAAAAGGTCGCATCGAAATTACAAAAATAGCTAACAAATCCATTAAAAGTCCTACGTTTACCCTCTAGCGTAGTTCAGTTCGCTGGATTAGATTCATTTATCATCATATCATGGTGGATACCCTTAACTGAAAGTAAATCAAAAAGGCCACTATGGTTCAAGACAAGCAAATACGAAAGAATGGCAAAAATATACATAGTTCCAACAGCGCTCAGGCAAAGCGAAAGGCTCTGAAGGATATGATCATTATTGGGGGAGTAATATTATTGACATGGTACCTCACAGTGTTCGTACTTTCACAAATAATACCTCCTTGGGCGCTGACATACATAAAAATTGCAGAGATCTTGATTATAGGGTATTTCTTTGTAGAGATAGTAAGCAACTTGGTGTTCCGCATAACGTCATCCTACTTTGGAGATACTGCCCATTCTATCAAAATTTTCATAAGAATTGCTAGTGCTATTGTAATTGCTGCTGTTGTAATTTCGTATCTAAGTAAAGACCCACTTGTGGCCGCTTCCATTACTACAATCACGGGGTTGGTAATAGGATTTGCCTCGCAGTCACTCATCGGAAACCTGATAGCTGGGTTGTATCTAGCCAGCACAAGGCCGTTTAAAGTTGGAGACAACATAACTGTATTCGGAAATAGTGGCCTGATATATGAAATAGGCCTTCTATATAGTAGACTCTTGTCGGATACAGGCGACATAATCATAGCGTCCAATAATTCACTCGTGTCAGCCACAATTAAAATCCACAAGAAAGAAATTTGAATAAAATGTCTTCCTGTATAACCAGTGGGTGCTAGAAATAGTAGCTGGGGAATTCCACGTCTTTTTTCCATTACATTTCCAAGATCTGGCTGAGGCGTCGTGTCAGCCTGGTAATTATCATAAATGGAATAACTCTAATTATCACTTGATTGCCCGGAATCGCTGAAAAGTTTTGGAAGCTTGATTACTAAATTGTTAAGTGAAATAGAGTTTATTTTAAAGGCCAACTAGCAAGCAATTATCGATACCTTCATGTCATTGTTTGATTACTCTGATTATATGTAACTTTGATGCAGCAAATGTTCAAATTTCTAACGAAATTCGGCTCTATTGCTACGACTGAAGGTTATTTTCTCCGGCACTCAAGTAAGAATAT
>JAATVR010000556.1 GCA_014523665.1 Nitrososphaerales archaeon TH526 | reverse complement strand
CGCGAGCACTATTAATATCACTGACAGGCACATAATTTATTACACTTCCACCTAAAGCAGCAGGTGCATTAACCATAATCCACTGCTTATCCTTCCACTTGTCACGAACCCTACCGCCTCGTTTGGAACCCTTGGGCATCTAAATTGATCATCTCCACGTCCAGAATATAAGTTATATGATAGATTAGATGAGGACCTAGAGGTCCCAGAACTGGTTAGCACCTTCAAATCTCCGATTTCATTGTCGATTGCTAGAGGATTTGAAACGAACTTTTACTCGTGATCTAGTCCAAAATACAATTTTCAGACTTGTGTCATGCTATCGAATGGATATACATTGATTGAATACCTTCATGAAACATGGAAAATGATATCTTTCAAATCTGAACCTGATTGTTTTCATCAGAGACTTATTTGAAGGCATCTGTATCTAACGAAAAAGATAAATCATTACTCTTGTCTCACCCAATGAAATCAGGTCTCGATGATAGGCTCCTCAAGAATAACGGAGATAGGGAACTTCATTGATATGACCCGGCAATATTATTGACAACGATTGGTGTAACCACGGCAATCACCACGGCAAGAGCAACATGCGGACCTGACTCCTTTTCTCGTCATGACTGGAACGAGGAGTTCATCCTCTCACGTATACCTCAACAAGTTCAACTTAGGATTTTTTGGGACATCTTAATTAATCTTAACCCGCGGAACTAGGATCATTATCCCAGAATGGGGCTAACAACTTACCTTGTTCTTAAAAAACTCAAATTGTTTGATTTTGAAATTAATATCGCATAGTTGTTAATATTGAAACAATCCCTATAATGCATCTGATATATGGAGATAAGATAATCATAATATTGATAAATGAAGTGAGTGATAGACCATCGAGTCAACGACAGAAAGAATTTTCTCGGAATTCGGTGTGCTCACAAATAACTTTTATTCCCCCCGTTACCCAAATAGGAAACTCTCTCTTTATTGTTTAATCAAATTGCATTATGCTATACTTTAAAGTAGGTCAAACCCACTTTCATCGGTTGTTTTTACAGTTCATCTAATAGACCTTCTGGGTCATGACCCACCAAACTTTCACATTTACAATGCTTACAGTGTGCTAACACTGCTATATGTTCCTTTGCGAAGGATACTGGAGTGACAAACATGTTCTGCTGTAGAACCTTTGTGCCCAGAGCACAAACAGATGGATAATTCTCTTTGTAATATGCAATCTGTGGTTGGTACATTGTTGCCAGGTCGTCGCAAAAATGACTTTCGATCGATGGCAACTTGAAGCGACTTTCGTATTTTTGCATTTGGAATTTATGGAGTTTGCATGCAGTGTGGTTTCTGTCATGTTGGTTGTCATTATGAGACTAAGCAAAATGCTCTGGTGACCTACGTCCACAGAGCTTTAACGAAACCTGACTCGAATATGAGAATATATTGTAATTGTGATATAGACAAAATCATTTATAGTGAAGGAGTAGTAGAGGGAGTCGAAGGTAATTTCATTAATATAGACAAAACAAAATTGCTGAGGATGAGGGTTAATGCTAAATTAGTCATATTGAGCGCCGGGGCTATAGCTTCGACTAAACTTCTCCTGCAAAATGGCATTGCACAGGATACTGCTGGGGTAGGACTTTGTTTGCATCCAGGAGTTGAAGTAATAGGAGATTTTGATTACGAAATAAAGGGTAACCTAGGAATTCCTATGGCCTACACGGTACATGATTTTGGGGTGACAAGAAAATCGGATTTAACCAGAGAGGAGTATAATTTTGATGATAGTACTGACGAGTTCCTGATAGAGAGTATTTTCTTACCCTTACTTCAGTTTTCGATCGCCCTCTCGGCTGGGGGGGGCAATCGAGCATCGAAACCTAATTCAAAGGTTCAATAATTATGCAATGGCTGGAATTGTAGTACGTGATGGTAACGTTGGAAGAGTGGCTCTAACAAACACGGGCAGAGCAAGTGTGAGCTATGAACCGTCAATAAAGGAGCTCAAAGCAATTGCGAAGGGCGTTGAGGTATTGGCAAAGATGTGGTTTGCTCTTGGAGCGAGGAGAGTAGTTAGTTCACATAGGGCCATGGCTATAGTGGACAATGAAGAAGACGTTCCTAAATTGATCAGGAAAATAATACAGGATCCGAAAAACCTCCTACTGGGGTCAGCTCATCCTCAGTCTGGTAACAGGATTGGTAAATCGCCAGCAGACTCTGTGCTTGACTCTAACTGTAGGGTTTACGGCTTTCAGAACTTATTTGTTTGCGACGCCAGCGTCTTTCCCTCATCAGTTGGGGTCAACCCTCAGATTTCTGTAATGACGGTAGCTTCAATAATTGCATCTCGAATAATTAGGGACTGGGATAACATCTATGCGGAGTTACCTTTGAGTAAGAACTTGGGTAATACATGCGCTGTAGTGCAACCAATGTACTGTTCGAATAATAACTTGTCAAAATTTTTTGTGTCTGTAAAGTCAGAGTTTGATACTGACAGCCTAGTAAATAGCTCAAAGAATCAGATAGATGATAGCAATTGGAGACTTGATCCAGAGAGTCTGATGATCTACAATAATCTACAGTGGAAGGGAATCTATTCACGTGACAGCAACATTCAGAATACATTACTGCTTTATTTCGGCGGTTTTTGGAAAAGATTTAACAAGAATGAAAAGGATGAGGTTGTAGGAATAACACATCCTTACGAAGTACCTGTTTTTGCTAAGAATAAAGCCACACAAAAAGAGATCGAAGGATTTGGCAAAGTTATTTTATTGGAATATTTAGATTTCCCATTCAATCAATTTTATGATGTTCTCAAAATTGTCGATGAATATACCATGCTTGGTAAGGCATTTATGGGTACACCAGGTCGCGAAATTCTAACCTTCTCTATGTCAAGAAAGTATCCATTTGAGTTTATGACTGAAGAAGATCATGAGTATTTATACAGCAAATCGAAAAGACCTTCTCTAGAGTATATGGTAGGCATCTGGTCAGGTAGACTTGTTTCCGACTCTGGCTGGAGTGACAACGTTTTCCGGTTTAAATACTACTTCGATACTGATGACAAAGGTAGGAACTGTTTGAAGAATGATTATGTTTTCGGGAATATCCTTGCTGGCGCAGCCCAAGTTACCGACTTGGAAGACCATGTAGAAATGCAGGATGCCACCGGAGGTCTTTTTCATGACGAAATAAGGCGTGTTAACGATAATATTCTTATAGGCAAGTATTACTCTAGGAAGAGTTTCATACTCGACTGGCTACCACAAGGGCTAAGCTTTTTGCATGCCGATTCTGCAAGGGACAGCGTATATCTTCCTTACATTCTAAGAAAAGTAGGATACGAATCTGCATTTAGAAACCAATTGGGTTAGTTTAGTTTAGGTTTTGGCTTCATAGAAATAAATGCGGCGTATAGGTAAAAGGAATATAAGGTTAAAATAGATGAATCTTCATAACTTTTTGCTTCGAGTACGCAAATTGCCAATATATTTAGAGCAATTAGCATATGCTTAGCGGTTTGTAGGCCATGGGATTGACACGATCATCTTAATACTTTAAGGATTAAGAGTTGCAGATACTATATGTAAATGATCTTTCGTTGTCAAAATCTAAATGATTACCCCGACCGAAGGTTTGGCGGCTTCATTTGGAGCCGCTTATCAGTGTTTGTCTAGTATTACTACAATTAAGATATATTTCAAGTCAAGGTAATTGAGCCATCTGGTGATTCTCGATATAGCAGAACAGCTGGTCACCTGCACTTATTCTGCCTTCGCAATTACTGTAATACACATTGAAATCCGGTCGACGATCCTCCTGTATTATGTCGTATTGCACGAAGCTACCTTCAGGGGCAAATATTCTTACAGTTCTTCCATTTTCTGATCCTGGGAATCCAGATCCCAGTTCAGAATACACATTATCTTCGAAAATATATGGTTGTACTCTAAAGTCTCTTGGCGTAAGCAAACACCTGGTGGTGTTATCATTGCAGCTTCCAGAGATGTATGTTCTAACTACGACATATCCAAAAGGATCATAAGTGCCTGCCGCTGACTGGTTTTCAAAATGGGAAGGCGCGACTAGACCTTCGATAATGCCGGCTTCAGATTGATTTTCTGTTGTTATTGTTGTGGGAAATTGTTCTGCATCGCCGCTCAATGACGATACATTCTCCGGAATCTTAATAATTATATTACCTTGAGTGCTTTTTAAATTATCAGATATCATGTCATCGCCATTAGGAGGGGAGGAAGTTTTATTACCGAAGATGGGAGACGCCGCAGTATATGTAGAGAGAAGCAATGTTACTACTGTCATCAAGTTTTTTTCATGTGGTAACGATTACTGAGCGCTATTTAAGTATTCTCTATGACCCTAAAAAGCTCTCACATTCAAGTTAACATACGTCCTCAAGCTACAAGAGGATCATCATGCAATATCAATTGCCACCAATTAGTCTATTGATATTTATGTTTATCATCAGAACAACTAGTAATTTTAAACTAGGATTGCATGGGGAGTGAATAGATTCTCCTGAAATAATTAGAATAATTGTTCGTGAGTTATGATTAAGAGTGTATTCTGTAATCATCAAATAGCTACATAGAGTACTCCTAAACCCTATAAGAATATCTCATTATTGTACTTCCTGACTGACCATGCAGCAAGACTTAAAGTAGTTATCACAGAAACTTTTCAATAGTACATGAGGATAAATCTTCGCATTTATGAACAAGGCAGTACAAACGCTGATTATCGCACTTGTAATTGCGACTGCATTATTCAATTTAGGACCACTTTTTACGGAATCGAGTCTAGCGCAGGAGAGCGATAATGGTAATGTATCGATCGCTCAACAGGCATTTCAACAGAAAAGTAATCTTAGTAACGCTTCGATAGTCCAACATACGGCTCCGCAAGAGGAAGCTGTGTCCCAGGTGCCTTACCTAGACATTCCATATTATTTGGTTACAATAATTGCAATAGCCCTCATACTCCCGCTAATAATTGACCAGCTTCACTCATACAGGAATGCTAGGCTGCTGTCTGAAAAGGGACAAAAAACTAGAGGCACTCCAGCTCCTATGGCAGGCCTGTATCGGGCACTCATGACCTTCGGTGTCATCTTACTGATCGGAGCAATTGCTCTGAGCCTGCTAGGTCTAGTCACCTCATCCGTACTTATTTATTACTACCGAGAACAATAACAATTCATTAATAACCCTCAACAATAGCCTAATTGAAATCGTTAAAACTGTTGCTACCGTATTGGCTGGTGCTGTAACGACAATAATCGGCTTCTATTTGGAAATAAGGCTGTGACGGATACTTCGAAAAATGAAAATGGTAAGAATGATGACACAGAGAAATCTAATAAGGAAGGATCGAAGTCTGATGATACTGTGTCTACAATCAAGATGACAGAGGGCGATCAAGGACCAGTACCTGAAACGTAAACAAAGACTAGCTAATGCATTGGATCATATTGTTTCCTCCAATGAGTTACAACTATTATTAGATAATATGCCATTCTCAGCACAGGTTGGTAGGTCTCCCTTAGCGAGACTGGATGGGCATAGTACAGTGATCCACTCGCGCGAGTGTAAAATTTTTGCTTTCTAACCATCCGGTTGACTAGTACTGGTTTGAATTTTATAGGGAGGTTCATTGGTAGCTATCATTTTAATTCCCAAAAACTTTAATTAAATCTAGAGTTACTTTGATGTATGTTAGATGATGAACTAGGTGACACATTCACATTAGAAAATGACGAAGTTGTGAAAAGGAGTCTAAAACCAGATCCCACTTCTGCAGTCTTTGATCGTAATAACATGAATCTCAAAGCTGTTGATTTGAACAAAGCTGTTTTTTACCCATATACTGCTATCTGTCAGCTGAGGATGAAATTTCCTAGAGTCATTAAGCCGCTGGGTGGGACCGGCTTTTTAGTGAAACCTAGATTGATATTAACCGCAGGCCACAATATACTCCATCCGGACTATGGATTCGCCGATGAGATGAAAGTGATAATTGCAGGCAAAGCAGGTTCGTCAAAGCACAGGCTACCATCTTTCCCTCCATTTAAAGGGGATGACACCCTTAAAGTATCTGACGAGTGGCTATCTAATCCTGTACATGGTAAGCCATATGATTATGGATTCATTATTTTGCCAGAATCTTATGATAACAAGATGGGGACATTCGGCCTTGAGCCATTAGAATTGTTACTACCTAGATATAGAGAATTAGCTTCTGTTACTATAGCAGGATACCCATGCGACAGGCAAAATTATCCAGAGATCAACTGTGACAACTTGTATAAGACTGAAGGCAAAATCACAGAAATCGAAGAAACTATGATACATTATAGGCTTGATACATTACCTTGTATGAGCGGTTCTCCAATATTCTACATAGTAGGTAACAAAGCAGTAGCAATAGGAATTCATACTAAGGCGAATCTTCCAGCATCTAACAAGGGTGTATCCTTAACACCTGCTGTAATAAAAGATATAAACAATCACAAAGGGTGAATTTTACTTTTATCACGTATGCATGATTTATGTGAAATACTAAGGACTAAAGGGATTCAAGATACTACGGAAGGGAATGATGCATAATGTTCTAAATGCATGCTGTCGTGCATAGTTATAGTTACTGCCCCATGTGCTAAATATAGAAGAGCCTTATGGTATCGCTTTTGTCCGGCGTTAATGACTACCCAAATCTTTTTTCATTCCCCACTTTTCCCATTGTCGTATTCCTTAATTAATTTGTGGATTGGCATTAAAACCTACGTCGGTGCATTGCGTCGAGACTCTGGAAATTTTAAAAGGAAGTATTTCTGCCTCAGACTCACCGGCATCGATTATGAAATAAACTGTCATGAATGGATTGTTGGAATCTACTATCTTGACCTGGTCTTGGTTACGAAGAACATTATCAATTACGATCTGGATCGTAAAACTTCTTGAATTACCATCTGAAATCAGATTATTCATTGTTTCATGAGTGATGGAGCCTATGGAGCCTTTAAGTACGTATACGTCAAAGTTAGAACGTGTTTCTGTTCCAACAGGATCTCCAAATGCGGTCTGGCACGTTCTGAAAGGTGGATTAATTACGACAGTATTAAACGTACCTGATCCTGTAATATCCCCGCAAGCACTACTGACCTGCCCTGTTTTGGCGTCCAGAGTACAATACGCTAAAAGTCTATTCTTAATATGTTGTTCTGGAAGCGTTGCGCCTAGTTCAAGATCAAAGTCGCTTGGATCTACATCGCTAGTATTTGCCAAAGGAAAAAATTTCTCATCGGGCTTCTGTGAGAAAGGAGCTACAAGAGTAATAAAGTCACAGGAAGTATCTATATCATTAATTGGGAAATCGAATGTATCTATAGGAGTCACTTGACTCCTTCCAACGTCAATGGTTCCAATTAGCCTTGGGCTTGCTGTTCCGAATGTAACCCCGTCATTAAGTTTTTGGTCATTGAATATCTGGATTGTCAAAAAGTTGTCTGAGTCCACTGAAGAGAGTAACTCGCTTACTGAAGTCTTACCTGATATCGTGTAAGTAGCACTTGATGGAACGATTTGTGTTTCTTTAGGGTTCGGATCTCCACTTTCTACTGCCTCCGCAGTAGGGGATAGACACCTCTTGAACGGGGCCCCACCTGCGATAGGTTCTGTTATGAGACCAGCTTCACTCTCTGTAGCCCCTGCAGCCTGGCCCACCCCCTCTGGGGTCGGCACAGGACCTGCATTCCCTTCTATTACACCCGCTTCTGACCGATTCTCAAAGGGATCGATTATGCCGGCCTCAGAATCGCCATCGCGAAATCCAATTATTTCATTTCGTATAATACATGTAACGTCCTGCCCCCCAGATAAAGTGCCAGAGCAATTTGATCCGCGTATTACCCGAAAATCGATATTATTATTCCTTTCAAGCACTATTTCCCTCACATCGTATGGTTCTCCCCCACGAATAGAGAACTGGGAGACACCACTTTCTGGTACATCGAAGACAGGTGACGAGCCGTTATTAAACGTAATTCTAAAACTAAAGTCAGAAGGTTCAAAATTAAGATTGAGAATATTTGCAGGGTTATCTACAGTTTTAATGACAGTCAAAGTTCCAAGGGTTTGTTGGGTGGTCGCATGCAGAGGTAAATAGGAATTGTTGCTACCAAGTACAAAGACCAGTAGTAAGAGGGAAACTAGCATAAAGTTGCCTTTATTCAGATACATTACCTGGTTCGCTCAATGAAAGTATATAGGTATTGGGTGATAGTTCTAATAATGATTATCCTGTAATTTAGATCCAGAATAAAGTAATCCACTAGATTTGTGTAATCTTAAAGTCTAACAAATATAACGACTTTGAGCGCAAGAAATAACCTCAGAACTTGCATTATGACCACAAGCTAAGAAGACTTAATAAACAATATGACCCGTCATTCAATCAATTATTGGCTTGAAATGAACATTCGCTACTATGAGAAATTAGTTATAATTTTTCACCATGTTTAAGAACGTGGCATTTTACATTATTTCGACGCTTGAAGGTACCAATTAGTATGTCCGACAAAATGCCAGTATTGACTCGATCGAGTGTGTTCAAGCGATTTGAGTCTATTAGGCTTGGAAGCCTCTTGATCTTTATTATTTCAACAGTAGTATTCTGCACAGCGTCTCCAGAAAACATATTTGGAGAACCAACAATTGACACAACAATAAAAAGCTTAGCACCCACACCATCAGGAATTGAATACGACCCAATACATGAAACTGTATATATTACATCCGAAAGAATGGGAACAGTTTCGGTTATAAGTGCTATTAACAATACTGTGGTGGGTAATCCAATAATTGTTGGATCTAATCCGCAAGGAATAGCTTATGATTCTGCCCACAGTAGAATGTACGTAACAAATTTTGGGAGCAATTCCGTCTCCGTTATAGATACTAATACTAATACTGTGGTGGGTAATCCAATAATTGTTGGATCTAATCCGCAAGGAATAGCTTATGATTCTGCCCACAGTAGAATGTACGTGGCGAATTCGGCTAATCACACAATATCAGTCATAGATACTAATACTAATACTGTGGTGGGTAATCCAATTATTGTTGGATCTAATCCGCAAGGAATAGCTTATGATTCTGCCCACAGTAGAATGTACGTAACAAATTTTGGGAGCAATTCGGTCTCCGTTATAGATACTAATACTAATACTGTGGT
>JAATVR010000555.1 GCA_014523665.1 Nitrososphaerales archaeon TH526 | reverse complement strand
GTGTGTAAGAGCCTGAATGTACCTGCCCTATCAAATAGGACTTCTACTATGTAACGTTCAGCTGGAGAAAATATGACAGAATCAACGAAAGATTCTTTTTCATATTTTCCACCATCTCCACCAACCAATTTCATCTTATGATCATCAATAGAAAAATTGAACATTCTTGTATTGGCTGAATCGGTAAGAAGGAACCGTACAACTTCGCCTTCTCTTACATTAAACTGATAATCTGTCTCGCCATTTAGGAGCATGATATTTCCAAACCGTCCCATAAGCGAAAATCGGTCATGATCCTTATTGAACATGTCAACATCTCCATTATCTGAGATCCTTATATCATCTAGGAACAACGCGACTTCTCGATTTACAGGATTATAATAATGGTCTTCGGATCTTGGTTGCACGAAAATGTTCCCATACAATCCTAGTTCCACCTGCATGTCCTCTCTACTATGGGAATGATACCAATAGATTCCTTCGTCTGGAAAATTCAGCTTATAAAGAAACGACTCTCCAGGCTGGACTGGGGCTTGAGTAATACCAGGAACACCATCATTCCTGTTTTCCACTCTCAGTCCATGCCAATGAACTGCGGTTTCCATATCTAGATTGTTTGTGAAATTGACAAATATGCTGCTGCCTTGCCTGACCTTTATCATGGGTCCTGGTATCTGTCCATTATAGCCATACATACGAATGACAGTGCCGTTAATGCTTTTCGCAACTGGTTTAGCTTCAATCTGCAGAGTTGTACCATCAGGAACGGTATCAATAATTTCAGATTTTTTCGCGTTATCCAGACCAGTAATCGTTCTATTTATAGAAAAGTCAGCAAGCTGTTCTTCTCTCGTTGATTCTTTATTGATCGTGTTTTGTGCATGATGCATAGAATGAGCTTGTTCGGCTAAAGCTCCGTAAGCTGGGAACAATGAAGATGGTAACGATGATCCAAGGAGTCCGACTGATGCAACCAGAATTATAATAATTGATAAAATAAGCAGTCCAAGCCAGTTTTCTTGTATACTCTTTGGTAATATTTGTACACGGCTTATTTTGTACTTCCCTAATGCTGGCGGTACGATGTACTTGTAATTCGCCATGGTATAGATTAAGTGAACTTTCGAGATTAATCCTACTTAGCGCCAAGTCAAACAAATCATAAAGACCATTGAATAATTATGTGAGGACAAATACAATTATAAACCATTTTTATAGGTCATGGTCAAAAGATTTCTCATTGACCAATCTTCAAATACACGCCTGGACGATAACCATGTTACATAAATATCTTTTATTAATAGACTTACTACAGCACATTAACGATATTGGATACGAGATAGCTATCGTAGTATCAGCAATACTAATAGCGGCAACAGTGCAATTAACAGAATTTAGAATGAGTTGGACAGCATTCGCATGCAGTTACCGATGGTGGCTCAGACGGCTCTGGTAGCAGATTCACTGGTGGCCTTGGCGAAGGTTGTGGCGGCCATGGCGCAGGCGGCATTGTCCCCCCTCTTGGGCCCTGCGGTGGTGGTGGTCAATTTGATACCAGTCATGGCGGCGGGTCTAAGGGACCAACCTGCGAAATATCTCCCTGACCAGCTACTACGTAATTTAAAAAAGACAAGGAAGACTATGACTGATAGAATTGGTTGCTCATAACCCTTCCTTTATTTATTTTCCTTTACAGTTATTCAGTCATTGAAAAACATCTCTTTGCAACTGCATCTACTGTTATATCACTAACTTTCACTGATCGAGATGACATACTAGATCACACAATGATTTTTATATATTTGTCTCGGATTTCAGCTTCAATGTTTGTTCTCTTTTTGCACCAAAGCGTTCTACAATCTTGATTAATAATTTTATGGATGGTATCATAGTCAAATGTTTTAGAAATGACATGGAACAGGAGGAAGCGACTTTCAAATGCTTTTTATTCAAATGGTATGATCTATAGAAAGAATATTTGACTTAAATGGTGATCCAATTTTGCAGAGGGTTTATTCATTTACTCTTCAACTCTATTCCAATATTTCCCACCAGGGTCTTACAGTGTTCCTTTGAACCAGGTCAAGATACATATTCTTAATCTCTTCATTGGTTAGCATATGGTTAATTAATTCTTGGTGGTTTAATATCGTCTGGGTTATCTTTTCAGTTGTCAAACTAGAAGTATTGGGATAAAGTACTTCTAGGCTCCCAACATATCGAATTACATTATATTTCTTTAGTTGGTCGAAGTTAAATGAATAACTGGTAACTGGACTAATTGAACCAAGTCCATGAATATAGGTATAAGGGAATAATATCAACGATAGCAATAAAGAGAGAAAGTGATTCAATAAATCTTATTCTTTAGGCGCTTTCATAAAATCATTTGCTTCCAGCTTTACTCTTAACGTGCATACCGTCGCTATTACTATTAATTCTATCTTCCAAACTAAAAAAGGCTAAGAACAACTAATTCTGTCGGCATAAATCTTTCTAGATTCATATAGATCATCGGACTATACTATAATTAATTACAATGGGTCATCAACAGCAGCAGCTGTTAAGACAAGAACTGACTGTTTCTCAGATTCTGCGAGTTTATGGGAAGAAGTTTACACAGATTACAGGGCAGTATTCAGATGGACATGATGGTCGATGTGCTATTGGCTTAATTATGAGCTATTTTGGTTGGAATGGTAGAGATGATTATAGGGCTTCAAGAAAACTATTAAATGCGTTAGTTGCACTAGCGCATACCGGAGCGAGCAAAGATTTAGTCATTCAACTTAACGACTCTGGCATGTCTTTTGATGAGTTAGCTGATTATCTGGACCAAGTTCAAGTGTTAACTTCTGAAGACTTGATGCATTACTAGAACAATATTTTATCACTGTTGAGACTATACCAGAATCGCAAGATTTAGAGATATAATCCTAACCCAAACTATCTACATAGTTTTCCTATATTTTGTTGATGTTTTCTTAATCTTTAGAGATTATAATCTGCCAGGATTCAATTTCCAATAATATCTTCAATTTGGTAATACTTACTTACCTTTTAGCCTTGCGATAACTTTTGACTAGTTTTGAGCAATTCTTGGAACTAGTATTTGGCCCTGATATCATTGATACTACTACTGAATTAAAAATATAATGTTATTGAAAAAATAAATGATCTTTTTTCTGCTACTCTAAGTCCCATATGCTTGTAAACATGTACTGTTGATCCAGAAATTGAGCTTGTTACAAAACTATTCCCGTTAGTCCTGTTGAAACTTACCCACTTGTCTGAAATGAATAATTGTTTATGAACCTCTTATTTTGCTTTTAAGTCACTTCTAATTTGGAATTATCTTTCTTAAGAGTCTAGAAACAGATTGATACACAATCAAGTGGTCGTACGAGCCACACCTAATATTTGGAGTTGATGCTCCTCAGGCGGAATAAAGAGCTGCTTTGAATTACAAAATATAATCGAAGAAAGGATCGGATCATTGATCGAGGAAGTGGAGATTGCAACTAACGTCAAGTTGAACCCATTGTACATCGCAGATCGGAAAGATGAAATTGAATTCTTACGTTGGACCATAACAATTATCAGCTCAATTTTAAGTCAAGATATGGACCGAAAACAAGTACAAATTGGTACAACCAAAATGCGCATGGGATTGGCAGATTGTATTGAATTTGAAAATATTCTGAAAAGTAGAGTTGAAGAATTAAACTTAAGACTTAAAGACTCAAACGATCTTCCGTGAATCTGACATTCTCGAGATAGCAGAAGCCAATAATGATTTTCGGCGAGCAGTTCAGCTAAATAAGATTCAAGATCTAGAAGACGAGATTAGCGCACAAATTCAAAACTAGTATATCGAGATAGATATTAACAAAAGCGGCTGGAAAAGGAAGGAAACTCATATTTTCAAGATACTTTCATAGTTCCTACCATATACGGGTGTACCGAACAATAGTACGGATAGTCTCCAGCTGCAAGATTGGCCGTGTCTACTTGTGCAGTAGCCCGTGCATCTATAATGCTTGTGTCGAACTGACTTCCCGATTCAGGATCTTCTGGTCCAGAACCACTTGTGACGGTATGAGGAACGGTATCTTGATTTGATACCTTCACGACGTCTCCCGCAGAGACGGTTAATGGATCTGGATCATATGATGGATTTCCTTGCATTGATGCTCCTTCTGGAATGGTAAGTGTTGCACCGGCAGCTTCGGCTCCACCGCCAGCTGCTTCTGCTTCTGCAGTAGCTGCCTGTTCTGCCTCTACCATACCATGAGGAGAAGAAATAAGTGGTTTTTGTAATTTCTTTTGCATTTGATATTGCCAGTCGAT
>JAATVR010000554.1 GCA_014523665.1 Nitrososphaerales archaeon TH526 | reverse complement strand
CATCATCCCAGTTTTTTTGCTGCTTTTCTGCAGCCTTTGCGTAATAATAGATATTCTGGAAATCAATTTTTGATAAATCTCCACCCCAATTTGGAACAGGCTTGCTCATAAAAATATCATACGAACGTAACCTAAATTGTCTCATCCATTCCGACTCGTCTTTCAAATGACTAATCTCTTCGACAGTCTCTCTAGCGAGACCCTTCTTACTTAAATAAACATACTTATCAATAGAATCCTTGAAATCATATTTACTATAATCCATATTTAGATTAGATTGAGCCATAAGTGTACTGCGGCATTAAATTATTTAAACATGATTAAGCGGCTATCTTTACTATTATTGTGACTAATTGCGTCAGCAATACATATACATAAACCTATATTTTAGTATATTTTTGGGACTTATATACTTAGGCTATATATACTCCGGCTAGAATCAACTTATATAAAAGTTATTTGATATCATATTAAATATCATATTATATGATTGGGAATTCTGAAATCATTACAAACAATCGTTCCAAACATAAATAAATCATACAATAGGTGCTATATTTACAAAGTAATAAATACCTTTTTTGAAGAATCTACTTCAGGAAGTTCGTCGTGGTCACATTGTATAAATCTTCTATTCTTACAGATGATAGATATTCTAATTTAGTATCAGATTCAACAGATCTTGCATGCACCAATTGTACTATGACAAAAGACCAAAAAAGGTAAAAGAGGAAATGTCGAATCGTATTCTTACCAAACAAAAATAATTACAGATTATGAATCAGGGGAGACTATTTGTAGTAATTGTGGAATGGTGATATCTGACAGAACCCGGCCCAATAGTCTTGAATGGCATAATTCTGAGCAAAATGGGAAAATATATGGAAGTGCGGCTAGGGCCACCCGACAACATACTGGTCCCCCTAGTTCTCTTGCCAATTATGATAAGGGTCTATACCCAGTCATCGGAAAAACGGATTACGATGTTAATGGGAGGCAACTTGACCCATTAGTTCGGTATTCTATGCACAAAATTAGAATTCATGATGTGAGAACTCAACCGACTTTTAGAGATAGGAATCGAAAGAAAGCATTTACTGAGCAAATAGATAAAACCTTCAACTATTTCAGAAAGAAGCATCTTACTCATAACAAGTTTGCAACTATAATAAATGATGTTGTTCAAATTAAACCAATATGAATGAGCATAATTTTTCAATACAAATGCTCATACAAAGTACCCATCTTGAGAGTGGAGGGAATGTCTAAAATTGACTGCTAAAGTGTTATCGGGAATAGACTTTCCAAAATCAAAAGACGGTATAAAAAAATATGCACGGAATAATCTAGATAATTTTGGTACTAAACAGCGGCAGCAAAAATCAGAGGCAGTCTTGGATCTTTTAGATCGAATTCCTGAAAAACAGTATAACAATATGGCAGAGGTGGAACGTGAAGCAGCAAGGGTATTGTAATCTTACTGTTATCTGGAATAAGGATTATGCTTGATTTCTTTAGATGTCAAATATCTCTGAAGGCAAGGAAGATCATAACTATTACCGATATGACATTATTGATAGCAGGTGTAAAATTATGTGCCTGAACCAGGCACGCTGCAAATTCATAATAGTTTAGAATGTATTATTGTATGACAGGCAAGAAACAATATGAGTGAATTTGCATTTTTCCGATTCATGAGTCTTAATCTACTTACACAAGAGGAAAAAGAAAATAAAAATGAAGTTATTTCTATAACCGAGGAAGTTCTAGATGCAGAGGGCATTGAATGTGATTCTAAAATAGCAAAGGTCTCAGAAGAGAAAATACGTGAAATTCTCAATGAGGTGAGGAAACGAAGACGTCGACGCGCACAAAAGAAGGAAGAAGAGGAAAAGGAAGAAGAAAGCCCTATTTCTGCGATAAAGTAATTGATAAATTATACCACTTTTAGATTTGGCTTCACCAGAATACAGTACACCTACTGTGTACTTGTATAAGGAATACGAGAATTATTGCGCAGCCAGGAGTGCTAGACCACTAGAGATGAATGTATTTGGTGCAAAACTAATTCTCATATATTGGTTTTATCGTTAACAAGGAATATGCAAATGTAACTGGAAATCCCATTAATGTGACCATACTAGATCCTCAAGATCCCATTAACCTGTTAATTTTTGGAATATTAGTTTGTATTGGGACAAGTCTACTGGTAAAAGTCTTTTGTAATGTTACCAACTAATTTGGATATAATAATAATTAGAAATTAGTTCAAGGAAGGCCTAGATGAACAAGTCATGGAATACATGTAACCTGAATGGGTAAAGGAAGGAGTTACTCCATCAACAAATTTACAGTGTTGTTAAACGCTGTGCCATATTTATTTACAAGAATGTATCATAATAAGTAGATATCTCTTATGAAAATTGGAATAATAGGCTCTGGAAATATAGGTGGAACGGCGGCGAAACTCTTTCTCAATGCTGGTCATGAAGTAGCAGTCAGTAATTCAAAGGGACCTCAATCACTTCAACTATTTGTAGAATCTCTTGGTCCCGGTGCTAAAGCTATGACGGTAGAAGATACAATAGCATTTGGTGATGTTATACTCCTTGCTTTGCCGTGGAGAAAGAGAGACGTGTTACGATCATTACCATCAGAACTATTTAAGAAGAAAATTATAATCGATGCTACAAATCCATATTCTGAAAACTTTGAAGTAATAGATCTAGGAAATAGAACCTCAAGTGAAGAGGTAGCAAAACAAGTTCCTGGTATTCATCTCTCGTAAAGGCATTCAACACCATGTATTATGAAACTCTACCAGATGGTAGTCGTCCATCTGGAGAAGATCGCCTTGTGCTTTTCATCGCAGGTGATGATGACGATGCAAAAGCTGTAGTATCAAAACTGATAGAGGATATAGGTTTTGTAGCTGTAGATACAGGTTCACTTAGAGAAGGAGGTCGTAAACAACAACCAGGCTCACCAATCTATAATAATTCTATGACTGTAGAGACAGCACGCAGACGACTAGCTGAAATTGCTTAGCATAGAAAAAGAAGATAGGGACCGGATAAGAAATAAGCATGATCTTCTTTATGCGCTAACAGATAGAGACACTTTCGTAAGGATATCACAGCTAGATGGTGACTTGCTTAATAGCACTGAATATCGAGATATTACTGCTGGGCGGGATAATAACTACATGCCTCTAAATTCACTATGAGGGGATTAATCTACAGTAAGCTGTTCATGTCATAAATATTCATTGGAACTAATAATACAGTAAAAGTTTAGCTTTAGACAACTCAGTCTCGTATCAGTTTATTTTCTCAGGTTTTGGAGCCATGTGGTCTAAGTGTCGGATCAAGCGAAACAGCATACTAAACATCTAAAAAATAAGGATGCTATCCGCGATTGGTTGTAAGGCGTAGACTGTCTACGACATGGAGATAGTCACAAATAGCTCGACGCGAATACTATTGATACGTAACGGGATTATTCGTGACAACTACTGTGTCATTTTGAATTATGACCGTGACTCCTGGTGGAGGAAATTCATTGATATCCATATCGGTTGCCCCTTCGGTACTAACGCTTACAGTACCGTTAGCAGGGAGTTCTTCTCCCGGACTTATCGAAATGTCTACATCTTCTGTTAGATTTCCAGTTGGAGCTTCCTTATCTAGTTGGGCATAAGTTCCGATCGAGCTTATTAGAAGTAATCCTAGTCCAAAGCCTAAGACTAGTACCACGTACATTCCTTGCATGCGCAGTTATAATAATGAGGATGGATTAAATCTTTCCCCGAATGATCTATTAACTGGGTTGTTATCATTATTGGTGTACTAGCCAATAATTCGAACCATGATTAGGACAATTACCATCTGCATATTTGTTTTCATAGGTCAAATCTATAGAAATACGACTGATATTAGAGAAATTTGAAAAATCTCTGGCATTCTCAAAAGAGCGGTCAAATTATACCAATAAAAATATAATAAAAAGTAGTAATGTGGAACCTAATCAGATCATCATCTTTATCAGAGCAACGAATGAGAATCTGGATTCTAGCATTAGATCAGTCAATGTATATGAGTATCCCAACCAGATTACCTATCTAGCGATCTAGTATTCATTTTTCACTTCAGATTCTTGTATCGTTACCCGATTCAAGATATGATAATAATCATTTGATAATTTAGGAATTATTCATTTATTCCTCCTGTATTTTTTTGACACCGTGATCAGCAGCATTAGATTTTTGCAAGAAACGCAAGTATTTTGAATTCAAATCCACAATTCTCTACATTTGTAACGAATATGAAAAAAGATTCACCCAAATGTATTCCTAATATATAATAATCCCTAAGATTTACTCTGGCCTACTTTCAAAATGCAAAATATCTCTACCAGTTCGATTATCATTATATATGCTTACGCCATTTAGAGGTTTATCGAACTGACAATTCAGGCATTCCCCCCAGTCAGAGACAAGAAATCAGAAGTACTTTACGGTGTTGAAAAAGCCGTAGGTAGGGGCATCTATTTCATGAATAATGTGAAAGAAAGGATGGATATCTTTTTTGACAAAAAAGCACCATCAATAGTCGTAGATGTTAAAGAGTATAGAAATGGTTACAGGAGCATACGAAAACGAGGAGGAAGAATACGGGCATTTACTGAAATAACGAGAGAGAATCTCCACCACTGTAAAGAACTAATTAAGCTCGTTGATGAATTGAGACATCTAGATGGTGTGAAAGGAGGAATTGCAATAAGTGAGACAGAATATATGGCGACCACTGTCTTACAGGAGAGCGTCCCACTCACAGAGGTAATTTATAGCAATGTAAGAGAAGTTGTTGAACAGGGGCAGTACATATTTGATACACTTTGGAGTACTGCCGCGCCTGCCGAACAAAAGATTAAGGAACTGGAAGAGGGAATCGAGCGCCCGGTGGTACAGGTCATAACGGACACTCGTACTTCGATATCACTTGCTTTTAATCTTATAAGCTCAGCAAGACACGAAATCCTGATTATGTTTGCCTCAGCAAAGACATTTCTTTTGGCTGCAGACACGTACACATTAAGTTATTACCAAGAGGCATTACATAGAGGGATCAATCTAACTATCCTGGTTCCCGTGTACGACGATTCAAAAAAAGATATCAATTGGGATAGACGCGACGGCGGTTATCTTCATGATGATCATGATGATGACAAACACAACAATAATGGATCTGCAAATGTGAATGAACAGGTGAATAAGATCAGAAAAAAATTCCAAATGCTAACTTAATCGTAACTGATAAATCAATCAATACAAAAATTACAATAATGGTAGTAGATAATTCAAAATCTATGATATGGGAGCTCAAGGATGATACACTAAAGGATCCGTACCAAGCAGGAGGAATTGCGACCTATTCGAATATTCCTTCTGTAGCATCCTCTTATGCTTCCATAATTCATATCATACGTAAGCAAGCAGACTTGTATGAACAACTAATGGATTCTAAGGAGAGATTAGAAATGCTCAACAAACAATTGGAATCCCACAACATAATTCAGCAAGAATTCATCAATATAGCTGCACACGAATTACGAACACCTATACAACCAATCCTGGGACTATCCGAAATTGCATTGGCTAGAAATGAAAAAATATTTGATAGAGACGATCCTCAGTTGAAAGAAACTCTCGAAGTAATTACAAGGAACGCAAAAAGACTTCATAGGTTAACTGACGATATTCTAGATGTAACAAGAATTGATAGCAAAATACTAAAGTTGAACAACGAGTCAGTTGATATTGACGAAGTTATTGATGTCGTCATCGATGATTTTAGAAACAAAATAGATCATACTACCGAAAAACAAGTTAGGTTTGTGAAAATGATCAAAAGTCAATCAAATAAATCAAAACATGAGGCAGGATCAGCTAGCGTAACTAATTTGATTTGTGATAAAAATAGGGTAATACAAATAATGTCCAATCTTATTAGTAATGCGATTAAATTCTCATCCAAGAATGGAACCATTACCATATTGAAGGAGGTAACTATTGATAATAAATTCATTGTGATAAGTGTAATTGACAGAGGAAGTGGTATAGATCCAG
Organism: Nitrososphaerales archaeon TH526; assembly: GCA_014523665.1. GTDB lineage: Archaea > Thermoproteota > Nitrososphaeria > Nitrososphaerales > Nitrososphaeraceae > TH5896. Next base: position 2,265 of record JAATVR010000554.1, on the reverse strand, counting down.
ATATATTTCCTAGGCTATTTTCAAAGTTCGCCACAAGATCAAATCACGGCACCGGCCTTGGCCTTTATATTTGTAAGAACCTTGTCGAAGCCCATGGTGGTAGAATTTGGGCTCAGGATAACAAGAATGGACCTGGGGCGACATTCTCGTTTAGTCTTCCCATAGTAAGTCCAAATTAGGCCTCTAGAACGAGAACTCACTAATTAGTATATACAGATGAATGATAGTAACGCAAAAGAACAATGAATGATTTGCTACACATTTCTCGTTTCAATTTGACAAAGAACTCGCATAGATATGAATAGGTGGAGTGGGTAGGTAGGTATTTGGATGGAATTAACGCACCGCGGATTTAATGTCGTAATCTTTGTCCTTTCCGCAATAGTCCTAGCCTATATCGTATTTCCACTTACTACGATCCTGACCTTTCTGGATCCGGTGAATGCTTTCGAATCGTTGACTCGGCTCCAAGTATGGAACGCTTTCGTCTTAAGCCTATTTACTGCAACGGTTTCCACATCGATTCTATGCGTAATTGGGATACCATTTGCCTATTTCTTGGCAAGATATTCTAACTTTAAAGGGAAATTCATTATCAGAGTCATTGCTATTATCCCTCTTGTCCTTCCTCCTCTGGCGAGTGGGGCCCTTCTATTAGGAATGTTTGGCCCAACATCATTGGTTGTGCAAGCCTTTCCAGGAGTAGATTTTACTCAATCCGTATTTGGAATTATAATAGCTCAAACCTATGTTGCCTCTCCATTTATTATTCTTGCAAGCCAAGCAGCATTTGAATCAGTTGATAAGTCATATGAGAACGTTGCAAGAGTACTAGGTAAAAACAATCTACAGACCTTCTTCAGAGTTTCACTTCCACTAGCTAAGACTGGAATAATAATAGGTATAATCATGTCATGGGTCAGGGCGGTTGGAGAGCTCGGGGCGACCATGATGATGACGTACAATCCCCACACCATCTCAATTCAAATTTTTGAAGATAATGCTATTGGCGGTCTAACTCAGGCTGTTCCAGGTATCATCTTGGTGGTAACATTACCCGTTTTAGTAATAGTTGTATTCTACATTTCAAGAAAGAACAGGGGTCAGGGACTGCTGAAGCTTGGATAGTGAATTCTCAGATTCATGGAGGATACTTGCAGCCGACTTAAGCTAGAATTTGAACGAATTAGCATCTCTATCAGAAATCACAATATTCGTGTTTCCATGCATCCTGATCAATTTGTGATCCTTAATTCCCCAAACAACACGATAATAAAAAACAGTATCAGTAAACTAAAATATCATTGTTTGCAAAGTTTTGGATGCGATGCGTCTTGATGGAACCGCCAAGGTACAAATTCGTGTTGGTGAAGCTTATGGAAATAAGATTGAAGCATTGACTAGGTTTGTGAGAACTTACAGTGTCTTTGACAATGCAATTAGGCGAAAGCTTGTAATTGAGAATGTATACTTATGCAACGTCTTACCTATCAGCAGTATTTACTAAGTTAATGAGTCACTAGTGATAGCTTAACACTTTCACGCTCAAGACTTTGTTACGCTTGAATTAATAATAGAGATTAAGGGGTTATAGACTTCGTCTTTTGTTTTAATCTATCAAAGATGTCTTGATACACAAATTTTTCACTTTCCTTAATCATATTCCTTATTTCTTTTGAAACTATGATCTTGTCGTGATCGGGCGTCCAGTGCATCATTTGAACTCGACAAATTTTTATTTAAATCCCAGATATTTCAATTGGGTTTGTTGGTTGCCGTTCCTAAATCCGTCGCAACCTTTGAAAACTTTACTGGGTCAACTCTCAACATGTGATTTGATATGATTCGGTGAAGTTGCTCTAACATAAGTCTATGTTTAGTTCCAAAGTTAACACTATGGATAAGATTGGCACCGCCTCAGTCTACTGATTAGAATAAAGATGTTAGCATCTAACAAGTTGTTATTTCTCAAAACTACTTCCCCACTACTATTCCGCTTTAACTGCGTGTAGGATACCGTCCTCAACCCAACAGTGCATGCAACCAATAGATACGTCGGGTTTCATAGTTTCCAAATCATTCGTTTTACTTGGCGACCGCTATCGAGAATCTCGTATGTACTCATCGTGCCGCCGAAACCACGACCCCGTTTCGTTCCGCCCATGCGGCGCTTGTAGGCCTGAAGTGCGGCGATTGGGGCGCGTGAGACCGCGATCATCGCTACGTCGTGGTGCTCAAGGTGCACGGCGAAGCCATTAAAGCCGT
>JAATVR010000553.1 GCA_014523665.1 Nitrososphaerales archaeon TH526 | reverse complement strand
CTGGCTTTTGTGATATTATTCAGATTGTCTCTAACTAGCCCGTTTTTCTCTTCCATCAGATCTCGCATGACATCTATCAAGTTAGCAAACTAATAATGCTTGCTCAGTTTAATGTAAGAAATCTGGAATATTGAGGTAGACCTACAGTTAATGTTTAAAAATAAATCCGGAAATACAAGTATCAGCTACTAATATCACAATTGTACTTTTGTACAAAACGTGTGACGCAATCTCTGGGATTATTTTTGATAGGTATACTTGGCCTGTCTTGTTTATCTACTAGCATATTTAAGCAACAAGACCATGCACTAGCTCAACAAAACATTCCGACCATAAAATACAGAAACCTCGTAATAGACTTAGGAAATGGAGTAAAGACTAATGCTCAATTAACACTTCCAGCTGAGGGGCATGGACCATTTCCTGCTGTGCTGCTAATCCCTGGTTCTGGTCCCGTTGACATGAATGAAACACAGGGAGAGAATGCTAAACCGTTTTGGCAGATATCTCAGTATCTTACAGAGAGGGGATTTGCTGTACTCAGGTACGATAAGAGGGGTGTAGGTGAGGGTAGTATCATTATAGATACAAATGTATGGGGAAATATGACAATCAATGATCTAATTGAAGATAGTAAGAAAGCATTGAATGTTTTCATGCATCAACCTGAAGTAGATCCTGATAGGGTAAGCATACTCGGCCATAGCGAGGGTTCAATAATTGCCCCAAGAGTTGCAATCGACAACTCGACAAAAGTGCTACTCGAAGCACATCGCAATTTAAATAGTTGATCCAATGCCTTCTCGATGAGTTCAATATCTGAGAGTGAACAGCTTAATCCAATAACAATTAATAGTAAAGGGGAAGTCATGAGTGGCAAGTAAGAATCTCAAACTGGTACCACTTTTTGAGGTCAAAGCATTTGACAACTCACTAGATGACATAGATATTAACCTACAAAGAAGACATCTGACTGTTTTACGGCAATTCCAACTTGGCAAATAAGATTAGTCGCGGAAATCTAAGAAGAGGCCCTAACAATACTGGATGCCTACCACACATGAAGCGTTACATGTTACTGCCTTTGGAAATAATGTATAGGTAGGATAATAGATAATACTGTACCAAGATCTCGGGTCAAATATCAAGTCGATGGGAATATACAAATATTTAACAGGGCACAAATGGCTTAACATTTTTTTTGACTTAATAATGGTTATATGTGCCCCTCGGCGCGCCGTACTCCTTTTATAGAGAATCAAGTATTTAAGGCTTATACCGAATTGCACTACAGACTTGCTCTAGGAATAGATTGACCTCTGAATTCTGTTTGGTAGGCTCTGGGAACTAGTAAGAACATACCACGCATTCACCCTAATGGAGCAAGTTATAGTTTCATTAAAAAGCGCAAAGAACAAACCAGCAAACCCGTTTTCACTAGACAAGCATTTCACTAGACAAGCATTTCACTAGACAAGCAAAATAGTTCATTTCACGACACCCTGGATGCTCTACGACTTGCGTTATGTGGTTTGAGGGCTAACGGATGAGAGCCTCCAGCACAAAAACTTTTTATAAAACGCTGCTAAGAAAAACAAAAGGAAAATATTTGTCAGAAATTACACCAAGGTAAGAATACTTTGTACTGAGAGTGAACGCCTTGAATTAGATAATCTGGAAGGTGAATATGATTTTTCTGTTTGCTCTGCGATAGGTTTGCTACTCATCGATGCCTATTATTCCTTAAGCAAGATTAGCCTTGAGAATCTTGAGATAAAGATAGGGCTTCTGAGCTTAGTAATTGTTCTTTTACTTGGTATCAGATTTCACAATTCAGAATCCTATTCTCCGTTAATAAATAGTTTGATTTCGAAATACCGAGGCAGACAGCTATAAAATCAAAAAATTAGGAATTTATGTCTACTGTTTTTTACTGTTTTTTACTGTTTTTTCGGTACAGCTTCAGTTGGGATCTGAATTAGATCCCACAACTGAAGTGAGTGTGCTGCATGCATATATTCTAAGGCGTCAACGACTAAATCCACAAATAAATTTTCTGGATTTATACTTGGTTAATCTGAAGTATAAATTGAGCTCATTTCGATACCAGACTAATATAGAAAATTCCAAGGAATAGCGTACTATCTTCACATAATATCACATAATAGCAAAAGCTAAATTCTTCTAAATACAAATGGTATATGAACAATGGATAAAAAGCAGAAGGAAGCCCTCGTTATTGCAATGCTTGAAAAGGGAGATTCATATCGCTGTATTGCGCAACGGGCAAAAGTTTCGCCCAACACTATAAAAATGCTTGCGAATCGAGCCGGGCTTGACGAAACTACTTCAATATCTTCCAGAGCTTTCGAGCTTTATGTCCAACAAAAGACACGTGTGGAAGTAGCTATTGCATTAAACCTAGAAGCTGAAAAATCAATAAACTATTACCACCAATATTTCATGCTCTTAGGTATTACTGAATTCACTAAGGCTTATCTGCAGGTCAAGGATGATCCTTGGCCTTTTGTAGATCTTGTCAAACTAACTCGAAATTCGAGAATGAAAGATGGGGAAGTAGTAGAGCTGCTTAAAATCGCGAACGGCTATCTTCCCAGGGCTAAATTGGAATATGATAGACTCAATGAGGAAATAAATTCGCGCAAAGCTGAATTAAGTAACATAGTTCAAATCTATCAAGGTTTCTGCGACCGAAATTTGGAATTAAAAAAGAGACAGGATCAGCTTCAACTGACCATCAATGAATTGCAAGGCAAAATGACAAAATTACAAACGGCAGACAACAGGTAATCTAATCAAGTCCACCAAGTGGATGTTACTTCAACAAATGGTGTATTAATACCGCCGTCAACCTAGGAGCCATACTGACAGTCAGTCTATCTATAAATAATATTACTATTGTTTT
>JAATVR010000552.1 GCA_014523665.1 Nitrososphaerales archaeon TH526 | reverse complement strand
TTTCTAGCATCATCATATCCTCGCTCAAGCAACAGTTTTATAGTCTTGGAAGAAAAATCAAATGTTTTGTTAGGCCTTGTCTTTATCAAAACTAGACTTAAGTCAAGTTTACTAGTCATTAACAAGTATTATCATTATTTTTTGGGCTATTTGAGTCGTCGTATTTACTGAAGAAATAATCCTATCAAGTGAGTAGTATAAGTTTTTGTTCCATCATCTACACAATATCCACAGATCTGGTAATGAATAATTAATTAAATTAGTATCCTACTCTCTTCATCTTTGAACCGCATTTAAGACATGAGATTTTTTTGTGCTCGTTACCGCATTCCATACAATAGTATTTGACTGGTCCATAGTCATTTTCTGTAGAAGGTGATATTTTGGAAGATGAAATTGATCTAAAGAAATCCTTGATACTCCTAAAATCAGTACTGCTAACTATACTATTCCTCCTAGGATCAACATGTAATTTTTTAAAGAGCTGGTTTCGTCTTAACCAGCCAAGTACCAAGAATGCAAACAATGCAACAATAAAATCAGCGGGAAAAGGCAAGAACAACATGATAACAACGGTGACAGCCATGTAAATCGCTGCCCATTTAAGTTGGTATATGACGAGATGTTTTTACCAATGTACCATCTGTTCCTATTAGTATCATTATCCTGATCATGAATTTAATATTATGGTTGTAAGATATTCCCACCCCTGCATTAGACAGTTGAAGGGATATGGCTACTCAGTTGACTATGTTCCTGGGGATTTGAAAATTATAATTAATACATTAATTACTACCTAGTGATGCGCTTGAGCACATATTAACGGCTCGTCAAGTGCAGGGAAGCAGCGAAAAGGGTTTGCAATAAATAATTGATTTTACTTTCTCCAGTCCCCCCTGAATATCATATAATACATTTTTTTTGAACTGAATCGTATGATAATGTATCAAAAATTTAATTATTACCATATCCCCACCTAACTCATCTTGTTTATCCCAAGACACAATGGGTTTGAATACCCGTTAAATCAGGACTATGAACACTTTAACGAGTGTGGAACAAGATTGCAGGGAAAATTAGACGAATGTAATCGTTGCAGATACGTTTGGAATCATTGGTATGGAACAACTGTCATGTTTAGTTCTACAGATAACGGAACAAGGAGTAAAGAGCAATCAAGTTAGCCAATCGTGTATGCCGGAAATAATATTCACTAAATGGTCAAGGAGTGTCAGTCACCATTTTTAGAGGCTATTAACAAATACTGAGAACTGTAGTAATTGAAATTGCTTTTCTAGATATAATGAATTGAGACGATGGAAAGCCTAATTGGAGTATCACGCGAGCTAATTGATAAAACAGTAAATCCCCTGGTAGAGATATAATCATGCAACACTTCTAAAACAGAATCATTTTGAGACACTATTGTACTTTGAAGTTGTATTGTTTTCATCATACCATTCAATAATACATTACTATTTAAAATTTTATCATCTTTCGCCTATTTTTCATCTGTCACCTGCCTAATAATCCCTATCATAATATTTTTAACTCACACCCATTAAAAAGAGGGGGCTATTGAGGAAGATTTGGCGTTATCTTCCCCACGATTTTTCCTAATGGTGCGTCAAATGTCTGGATTCGAACATACGCATTTCCATCAAGAATTAACTTCAACAGGTCAGACATCTGATCTATGTTCAACCTCCCGGTGAAATCAGAAGAGGTAAAGTTACCTTCAACTAGCGTTCCGTTGATCGGCCCACTTATGCCTTCATTGACTCCGCTTCTGAGTTGAACCAAGTCAGCGTATCGTCCACCACTGGATGCCGCTACAAATACATCTGTAACCTTATCGATATTATTTGCATCGATAGTATATCGCATGGTATTTCCATCTCCTACAACTGTAAACTCACCAGTTCCGGTCGCGTTCGTGACAGTTGGCGGAAAGGTCAATTCTCCGGTGAGGTTTGCAGAAAACTGTGGCGTAGATCCTTGTGCTTGTGTGGTATTCCCAACTCCTGCTCCAACTGTTGTGGTATTAGTACCTGTGGTATTGTTCTGGGCTCCTGCTGTTGTGGTATTAGTACCTGTGGTATTGTTCTGGGCTACAACAATTGCTACAGGAGTCAATGCCGCAATACTTGTTATGAAAAGAGCTGCGACAATATAGGCTACTGCTGCGCGGTTTAGTTTATCCATCGGTATAGAGATTTAGATTTACTATAAAGGTTTTCTGTCATTGGATGAGAAGTCTAGGAAATATAATGTAATTTTATTTGTACAACTGATAAGGCTGAGTTAGTCCTCGATGAAAAATTGTTCATGCTTTAGTACTTGTTAAGCCTCGCAACAAATTTGCAAACCTTCTCTATATTGATATGGGTATCTGTCGTTTCCATCTTACTTCCTCCTTTCACTTTAGATCGCTCCTATGACTTACTTGTCCTGCAGCTGAAC
>JAATVR010000551.1 GCA_014523665.1 Nitrososphaerales archaeon TH526 | reverse complement strand
GCAATCATTCTCGCGCCAACCAGGGGGCTTAGAAGTTCCTTTGTATTGGGTGCAATTAGCTCCATCGTAGCCTCGATGTGATCAGCGATGATTCTTCTAAGCTCCGTCTGGAGTATCACCTGATAGGCAAGCTGTTTTATAATTGCCAAGTTTTCTGTGGTAATATCCCCTCCTCTGCTTCTACCAGCTGCTTGAATCATAATCTGTGTCCGTTTTTCGTCTAATCCTAGTCTTTGAAGCAATTCACTGGTTATGCTAGTCCTGAACCCTGCTTCTCTTACTATATTTGCGTATAGAGACAGACTCTGGATCAAATTATCAAGCTCAGGAAAATGTAGACCGTACCATTCCCGCATTCTAGTTCCCACTGTGTTTATGATCTTGTCCAGTTCATCAAGAGCGCTGACTGCTTGGATGACGTGCAAGTCAAGCTGCTCTGATGTTTCTTTGATCTTGGATGATGATAAATCGATCGCGAACTTGCGGAGCTCTCGCTGCGCCTGTGCCTTGTTTGAAACAAATTTCGCCTTTTCTAATATAGAATCCTTTTGCAGAAGCAGCATTCTGAGTTCATCATCGCTCATCAATGTGCTACTAATTCCATTCTGCTGAAGAAAGAAATTCAGGCTCTGGTCATTAGACCTTACGTCTGAGTAATTTCCAATCATGCCAATAATCTGTCCGATTCCGGCAAGCCTTCCTCCATTCTTGATTAATCGATAAGACTCGACTGGATTTGCAAATTTAGTTGAACCTGATACGTTCTCATTTTCATCTAACAGGATGATTCCAAGTTCGCATAATATAACCGAACATTTACCATCCGACATTTATCTATCCACAATGTTTGTGAGGTACATGAGGATATTAAAAACATATCATAGAATGATACATATGAGATTCTTTTCTTAATGCTCGACTAGAATGTATCTCCCTGTTTGATATTTAGGACTATTTCATGCTCGATAACGGATTATTGAAGCAAGTAAGGAACAACAAACGCATCGCCGCGGAAAAAGACATCTGTGTAGACTATCTGTTTTTGCCTCCTGCCTCTTTTATTGCTATTCAGTTATGTTTACATTTTCTATCTACTTTTCCGCTTGACACCGTGTGGCCATAATCTGCTCAGTACATTTCACTGTCGTCTCATACGCCAAGTAGTGATTCATTCTTGATCTTGATTATTGAGGCCTTGTTCATTTGAGTTAGCATTGTTCTTAGAGATTCCCTGACCATGGATTCCTTGTCGCTGGAGATCAAGAGCACTTCATAAACCAAATCCTGAAATGATATCCCGTTGCACATGTTCCAAAGTGAGACTGCTGTGTCACTAACCCGAAATCCTTCACCTTTGAAGTTTATCAAGAGAGGTGTTCCATCCAGATCGTTACTCACAAAACCCCTCCGTAATATGATAGAATTTGAACCAATTTTTCTATCCCTTAACCTCAACATATAGGACCGGCATCTATTCTTGATTAGAAAGTTATTTAATCATTTGTAGATCAATGACCTTTAACCAATTGCTCGAATAAGGTTGAACCGATTCACCATCACCATCATTCCCACACCTACGAGCTCCTTCGCACTTTCGATTTCCCTCTGCACAACCGCTTGGGCAGAAACTTGTTACTTCACTTTGCCGCAATATTGAATATCTAACAGGGAAGCGATCCCGATAATGCTTAAATCTGGTTTGAGGGATCGTTAATAGTAGTAGAACTAGTTGTCATTTTTTAAGAGATTATTGAATCAGAACGATCGCAAAAACCATCACCAGGCTCCCACAAATGAGGGAAAAAAGCCATTAAAGGTTAATCGTACGATAGTTCTGACTCGGGAAGCGGCAGATGGTATTATTACATTTGCAAAGAGCTGGCATCCCAATGAAGGAATATTGATACTTAGAGGAGAAAATAAGCATAAAAAGGGCCTGGTCCACATTGATGGGTTGGTCGTACCTCCTTTTGCTTCCCACGGGCCATACTACTCTGGTTTTCCCAGTTACGACTTACCGTTTGATCTTTCTTATGTTGGAACGGCGCACTCACATCCTGGCGGAACAAATCGCCCATCATTGCAGGACTTGAATAATTTCTTTGGTTTAGTCTCCATCATCATTAGCTTTCCTTATGAAGAGAACTGCATCGGGGCGTTCGACCGAAATGGAAAATCGCTTTCGATAACTATAACTTAACATACTTGGGTTCTGCTGCCTGCTACCCTGCCTCTTGCACTGACCTAAGATATTCATTGTCGTGATTCATCCATTGACAGGTCGTATTGTACCTTTCACTCTTTTGCGCTATTTTTAACACCCTAGGTAAATCTCACCTTTGATTGGTTGGCCGATCCTCTAGGATTGGTTACCGACTCAATAGCACTCCCAATCAACGCAAATGAAATACCTGCAGCAGCTATCATGATGCCGGGAGGCAGAATCCACCACCAGAGCCCTCTTGCGGCAGCAGAAGCAGTGTTCGCATCATGAAGGATGCTACCCCAAGTCGGGATCGAAGGATCCCCTAACCCGATAAAACTTAAAGTTGCTTCAGCCAATATCGCTGCAGGTACGGCTAAAGCGATACTTGCGAATGTTAGTGGTAAGAGCTGCGGTAAGATGTGCCGAAGTATGATTTTGATATCCGTTTCGCCCATGAGCTTCGAGGCTTCGACGTATTGAAGGTTTTTTATCTGTAACGCAAGGCTCCTTGCGACCCTCGCAATCCCACTCCATCCAAAGATGACGAGGAAAAGAGTGATGAGAAAAATACTGCTGCCAATGGTAATAGAGAGTATAACCAAGAAAACAAATGTTGGTAGTGAAATTACAAGGTCGTTGATTCTCATTAAGGCTTCGTCATATCTTCCTCCTTTATAGCCGGCAAGGAGCCCGTATAACATGCCAATAGTGACTGAAGAGATAGCTGCTGTTAAACCTACAAATAATGCTACAGGCGCACCCCAGAAAATGCCTATGCTCAAATCCCTTCGTAAATCATCTGTCCCCATTAATCCGTAGACCCTGCCCCCAAGGATTACTTTTGTATTCTCTACTTTGTCCTCGGGATCAAAAAGGTAGTATGTGACATTAAATAGATATTTACCCCTCAATACAGCGTCCTTGTCTAATTGAGAAAATATCATTTTTTGAGGCGAAGATAAATCAGGACTGTAATCGAAAAGCCCAGTGTATGCTTGTAGATTGTCTCTTATTGATTCATCAGTAGAGAATATCCTCGAGCAGTATTCGGTCAAATTGGATAAGTTGTCTGATAGAGTACTTGATGGAAGAGGAGAGTTGTAAATCATAAAGCTCTCACCATCAGGTCTTGTGACATCAACCTGAATTACTGGAGGGATCTCTCCATACTTTAAACAATAGTCAATGATAAAATCTGTCGGATAAGAATTGTACCGGAAGTCGATATCATACAAGAACGAATTGGTTGGAATTCCACCCAATGAACTGTTCTGTGTCTTTGCATCGGAGGGTCCAAGAATCATATGATTCGGCAAATTTCCCTCCGGCAGCATCAAGTTTATCCAAGAGGGTGCAGCAGATTTCGGGTAATCTATCCAAAACCCGGGATCATTCCACTGACTAAAGGATTCTAATGGCACAGCGACCAATGCATAGATTGTCATCGCAGCCAAGATTCCAATAATGGAGAAGCCCACTAAGGCGGCCTTGGTATGCAAGATCCGTCGAAGTAAGAGACTGAAATTGCCAGCTGATTCTGTGGCTGTCACGACGACACCTTAACTCTTGGATCGAAATATGCATAAAGTAGATCGGCAATTAACATTGTCATAACATATATCAATGTAAATACGTAGGTACTTCCCAAAATTAGAGGAATATCCATTACAACTATTGCATCGTAAAGAAGCTTTCCAACTCCAGGCCAATCAAACACTGCCTCTACTATGAAACTGCCGCTTATAGAAGCAATGAGCGCAGTGACTATTCCAGTCAAGATAGGAGGAGCTGCATTTTTGAGTGCATGGGAGTATAGGATCTTTCTTTTTGGAATTCCCATCACACGTTTTGCCTGAATATAATCTTCATCTAAAACACGGGATACGAAATAACGCACGACAAATGACCAGACAGTGAAACTTAAAAGGACTAGAGTTATCAATGGTAAAATCATGTGGTATAATAGATCCAAGACGTAAAATGGATCTCCCGGAGAAGTCAAAGGAGTAGATCGAGCAGGAAAGATATGAAGGGTAAAAGAAAATAGTAGTATCATCAACATGCCTACCCAGAATGTCGCAAAGCTATTGCTGACGACGGCGGTAAACGACACTCCTTTGTCAAGAGCTGACCCCCTTTTCTCTGCCATATATGTCCCAAGGAACAGACCAATCACGACTACGATCACCGTGGAAGTTGTAAATAGCAACACAGTCTTGGGCACTCTCTCTATGATAATGTCGCTGACATTGGATGAGCCACTATCTGATGTAAAGAAGTTTGATCGGCCTAAATCGAGCGTGAGTACTTGGAAAAGGGTATTTACGAATCTTTTAGGGGAATACCACGGTTCATCCAGTCCTAGGTCTTTTGTCTTTAGGTCAATTTGTTCGTCGATATAGGCCTGACGCTGAGAAAGCATCTTAAATTGAATTTTATCCTGTGCTGCAGCTTCCACTACTTCCGCCCTTATTCTATCACTCAACAACTTGTCCATAGCAGAGCCAAGAAGAATCAGAGTAATAATTACTGTAACAACTACAACTAGAATTCTGTAAGCAGTTGTTTTGGCCACAAAAAAGAGAAAACCTGTCATCCACCAAACATCTGGCTAATTGGAGTTGATGTCATCTATAAATGGTGTAGCTGATGGGCATTCGTGGCTAAACTTGGAGCTTCTGTGTTGGTGGATGATTTGCGGAGCCACTAAAATTCAGTTTCCATTTCTTACTAGGCAAATTCTTTTTTTCGATGTACTAGTACGGACATGGCTTCATAAAAGCCACCACTATCCTGACAAAAGATGCACAGAGCGTGCCATAATTGTATTCCTTCTCCTACTGCCCCTGTTGTTGTCGAGGTCCTGAAAGTGGATTAACAGCAATGAGCGTAGTCGTTTGGATATCGGGTCTGTATGCAGAATCACTTACTGCAAAAATCTTCATAGTGCTGGGGCCAGTTGGTAATAGAGCCGTCTTGTTCGCCGGTATCTCTATTGAATACTTTCCACTACCGTTTGAAGCTGTAGTATTGCCTGAAATTACAGTTCGTCCATCCTTGTCTGAAATAAAGTAAAAGACGGAGGCATTTTCAGCTGGCTTACCCCCTATGCTAACAGCAACATCGGCTTTAAGAGGACTCTTACCAGCAATTATTGTCCTAGGTGCAGCTACACTATCAATTAATGCGACCTTTGGTGTCTCGTACTGTGACCAATGACCCTGCTCAAATGGATAGGAGCTATCCCTGAAGGCTTTCAGAGTAATTACCCTTCCTTCTGGATTATACGAATCAAGGTAGAAGGGGCCGTTACCTATTATGGCATGCTTGTGGGTATCAATCCACTTAATACTCGCATCATATCTCTTGATACCCTCCTCTGAAGTTACATAATCCCGTAGTGGAGCAGGGACGAATCCCTCTGCTTTCATAGTAACCAGTTCATTTCTTATCATCGCAGCATGGGAAGGGACTATTGGCGAGAGCCAAGGCAGGTTTTTCGATGTAGCTTCACCACGAGAGAAAGCAGCTTTTCCAGATGAAACGAGCCTCTCACTCGCGGCAGTAATTTCCCAAGGCTCACCCGCCCAGACCGTGGCTGTCCCTGCCAATTCTTTGTCGTCAAAATGCCATTGATCTATATAGGACTCGACCGTCTGATTGTTGAGGAATCTTATTCCCTTTACTAATGGTAGACCAGGCTGCACCCCTGCCATGAATTCTGGATCCTTTGTTAAGTCAGCAGGATCGCCGGTATCCATCCCCCACTCAAACGCAAAATATTGAGGGTAAAGCAGATCTGCAGGTGTCATTGGAATTCCATTATGCCAGTTTGAATAAAGGGTGTTAAATTTGACAACTGTAAAGGCGGTATTATTCTTTCCAGGACCCTTCCATTGTTGAGATATTGGATCCCAGTTCATTGAATTGTTGGGAACTATCAATTTATCCAACGGTCCTCTAGTTGTTATATTGACCCAAGGAGTTCTCATTGGTATTACTTCGCCAGTATATGGATTTCGAAAGGTGCCAGGGTCGGATAATGCTGTGGAGATGTCTCTACAATATTGGTCAGAGCAACCACCCACCCCATTCCATGCTCCTTGGGATATCTGTTTGACGCCAATGTCCAACGTGTTCGAGGGATCTTTAGTCCTCACATTTATCAGCGAGAATTTACTAGATATGCCTGCCCCAAAATCATTAACTAGACCTGTAAGATCGGATGAAGCTACGTATGGATCGATCAATTGTGCAATAAAAATTCTTACCGCTTCCTGTACTCCTAAATCTGTGGCATTTCTAACAAGAGAGTTCCGCTCTTCTTCCGAAGTAAAATTAAGGAACTGAATTCTTTGCGTGATCTCGTCAATACTGTCATTTTCATAATTCCAGAAAGCAGGGTTTTGCTGCCCAGGCATATTCCCAAAATAGGGGGCGTACATCTGTGATGGAATAACAGGATTGTACTTCACAAAGCCACCAGTGCCACCGAATGCTTCGGTATAAATGTTCCATCCAAGATCTTGAGGATTAGAACCGTAAACTACGGTATTTGCCTTGTTCAAGTCTCCATAGGTCCTCTTCATTGTAAATCCAGCCCTTTCCATCTCCGAGGCTACTAGTTCTCCCACTGATCTTAACGGTTGATTGTCACTTCGAATCAAGATTGAAATGCTTACCGGCTTACCATTGAACATCCATTTCCCATTTTCCTTCAGGGCACCAGCTTTGGTCATTGCCGCCGTGATAATTTGGTCAGCGAGTCTTGGATTATACCTTAGCCCCGAAGACTCCAACGAGTCGATCACGTTAAAATACTCTGGGGAATTGATGCCATACGGGCCTACCAGAGGCGTGCCCAGGCCTTTTAGAATTTCATCTACCACAAATTCCCTGTCGATTAGATAATTCATTGCGTATCTGACCTCCCTCAATGAAAGAGGGTTCAGTGCGCCAGAATCATTTGAGGGCGCAGGATTCAAGAGCAAACCAAAAGATCCGGAGAGTTTGTCATATTCTTTTAGACTTGGAATATTTTTTATTTCAGAAGCCGCCTCCAGAGGAATACTAAAGTAATATGTATCCAAATTTCCTGATTTCAATTCCTCTAAGGCTACATTATCATCAAGATATTGAATGAATCTGAGGCCGTTGATATAAGCTCCTGTCTCATTGGTCTGCGCCTCAGCCGCCCCCGCAAATGCAGAAGATAAAAGGCCAAGGGGTAAGAGGGCAAGAATGGCCAGGACTACGACTCGCTTCTCTTTGACAAGCAATCCCATTTTATTTCTCAGAAAAAAACTAACTTTCATTCCTGACTCAGGGTTTAGGAATTACATAAAGAAAAGAGGAATCTCGACGAGTTTAGAAAGAAAATGAAGATCTCATCATACGTCTTCGATTTTCAAAGTAGCTGGAATTTCCAAGAGGATTCACGTAATTGCTTGACAAATATTTTGTGATGTCTGTGGCTATCAACTTTGAGTCGGCTGCCATGCGGCGTTTATAGCTGCTTGGAAATAACTTGGAGGGACTTACTTGGAACTTGCGACGATTGCTCCCATCGTCTTCAAGGCCTTGTACCGCCTCCTCCTCCTGATGCAAATCATTTGAGGGAACGTTGCCTGACGAATTGATATCCATTTCATGTCCAAGAGAATCGCCCACGCCAGGGTATGATGAGTCTGCTTGGTCGATAAACTCAGAATGGGGTATCCTATATCCATAGGATGGGGGAAATCTACGACGAAGAATTTCATCTGGTATCATTACAGATAAGCTACGTGCTGGCGCGATATTAATTTGTACTGAAGTGGTTATCGTTCTTATGGCACGATGCGTGTGATATTACAATTACTTTGATGTACGATGTTTGATTGCATTGACTAAATTGTCATAATTTAGTACATTTTCCATAAAATATAGAAACAATATTGATTTATAGTAAAAGCGTTAGACGTTTCATATCATAGTTGTAAAAATTTCAAATCTCTGTCTAGAATCCGTGTCTAGTAGGAATAACTTTATATATAAGAATAAAACATTTATACTAGATGCGATATTCTGACAATTTTTCTGGTGAACAACTTTGGTAAAAGACATTACTCTATTCAATGAAAGATGCCCGAGGTGTGGAAAGGGCCCTATGGTTACAGATAATTCTAGCGGAGAAATGTTTTGCGGAAATTGTGGGTTTGTCATTACAGAAAGAATCGAAGAAATGGGTCCAGAGTGGAGAGCATTTTCAAAGGAGGAGCATGAGGATAGGAGTCGAGCTGGAGTGCCTACTTCATTAGCCATGCATGATATGGGGTTGGCTACTATTATTGGACCTATCGATAAGGACGCTTCTGGTAAACCATTATCGGCATCTATGAAGAGCACTATTGAAAGGCTTCGAACCTGGGATAGTAGAAGTCAAGTACATGAACCAGTAGATCGTAATTTCAGGCAAGCATTCAGTGAGCTCGATAGGCTCAAAGATAAGCTGGCCGTAGGAGATGCTGTTATTGAAAAGGCCGCCTATGTGTACAGGAAGGCTCTGGAACGGGGTCTGGTGAGAGGTAGGTCCATATCTGCGTTGGTAGCAGCTGCCTTATACGCTGCATGCAGAGATACTGAAACACCCAGGACATTGAAGGACATCGCTAATGCAAGCAATATCAAGAAAAAGGATGTTGCAAGATGTTATCGGCTTTTGATAAGAGAGCTTGACTTGAAGATGCCTGTAGTCGACCCCGTTAAATGTGTAGCCAGAATCGCAAGCAAGGCAGGGCTTTCAGAAAAGACAAAGAGAAAGGCACTTGAGATCTTGAAGAGGGCAGAGGAAGGAAAAATATCTGCAGGAAAGGACCCAATGGGATTAGCAGCAGCTGCACTTTATGTTGCATGTGTGATGAACGGTGAGAACAAGACACAAAAGGATGTCGCAGAAGCAGCCGGAGTAACAGAAGTCACAATCAGAAACAGGTACAAAGGGCTAAAATTGCACCTAAAGTTATAACTCATGTGTTTTCGAGCAGTCAATAGAACTACAGGCTCCATCACTATTTTCAATTACATAATTATAATTGCTTTAAAGAGATTTATGATAATGTTTGAAAGTTAACCCTAAATTTATCTATAAATCAATACCTATATAATATTTAATGAGCAAACCTGTTAAAGTACTAAACTATCTACTTACCATACTAATACCTAAAGGTGGAGAAGCAATATCTACACTACATTGCAGGGAAGCGGGTCTACTTACATAGAGGTTCTAACACCTATTAAAAAGAATTCAACGAGCATGTTCCAGTTCACTGAACTTCGATAGCCGCCTCATTAAAACCCATTTTAAGCAGATAGCCCTTGACATCATCTCGATGGTCACCTTGGAGCATTATGAATCCATCTTTCGCTGTGCCACCACACGCAAATCTGCTCTTCAATTCCTTAATGATACTCTGGACATCGCTTTGTTTTGGATCTATACCTTCAATCATCGTGGTTGTCTTGGAGAAACGTCTCTTTTCTAGTCGAACGATAATCCTTGTGTCCTCTTTCTCCAATTCGCCACAGGCACAAAGATCGTCGGGAAGGCCACATTTCTTGCATATAACCGCCATCTATTGAT
>JAATVR010000051.1 GCA_014523665.1 Nitrososphaerales archaeon TH526 | reverse complement strand
GTTCTCGGGTAATTCGCCCTGCTATTATTTCGTACAGGACGTGTTTTGAAAACACCATTGCCAGGAACTTCGGAAGAAAATCTGGAGTAGGGAAAATTGCCAGAAACAAACACGAGTTTCGAAAGCAAACGTTCACTCCACGGACATATTATTTGATGTAAGGACGAAGCGTAAATGCAACACACTGAAATGGCTTATCAGTGTGAATTTGCAATCTTATCCTTCCTCATTGCTATTGCGATAGAATTCAACTGGGAACCATGAGTAGATGGATCCTACGGTCCACTGTTGCCGTAAAGCAGAGAACAACCTGTTAGAATTCTTGTGATGTCACCTTATCCTACAAGTAGGCGTAGGTTCGAGATGCTCTGAAGTGAGAGATCTATCAATAAAAAATAAGAGAAAGAATATTAGAGTGGTACTTAACAAATAAGATGTTATTACCAGCATCGAAATCATAGCTCCACATGCCGCTTTGTCGTTTAATTACTATGATGAGCCAGGCTCCCCTCCAAAGCGGTACCTTGTTATTTCAGATCTTCATCTGGGTTTTGAGTACAATCTTATGGAGAAGGGGATTCAAATAAATTCAAAATTCTTTACGCAAGAAATAGTTTCAGAGGTCCTTACGATAATAGATAGATTCAAACCCCATGGCGTAATACTGTTGGGAGACATTAAGGATTCAATTGTCAGTATTAACTCTATAGAGCGGTATCACATACCTAGGTTCTTGAAGGATCTAAGTAAGGAATATCACGTATACCTAATTCCAGGAAATCATGATGTGAAAATCGAAAAGTTATCCCCCCCTGACGTGTCCATAGCTAGCTACACAGGGATCACGATTGGCGATACGCTTTTTTTACATGGTCACACAATGCCGTCAAGTAGAAAATCATCGGTAAACAAGATAGTATTGGGACATCTGCACCCCGTTCTAAATAAGCCAGATAGCAACCTAAATGGTGAGCGTGTTTGGATATTCCTAAGGGTTAAGAAAAGTGCAGTCTTCAAAAATGAAGAGGGATACCTTGACCTAGTAACTGTGCCTTCTATCAATCGATTTATCACTCCTTCCAATGATTTTAGAAGAAAGAACGCCACAGTTTCTATTTCACCTCTTCTCAGAAACGCAACGAAGTCTTATGACTATGTTAAACAGGCATTAGTAGTTTGTTTGGACGGGTATGTATTGGGTGATAAAAGGCTCCTTCCCTTTGTCACCTGAATATCACCCAAACCGAAATCTAGTCGGCTCAGGTAAATTAACTGTAATTGGTTTGATGTGATTCGTAATGGGTCTAAGATTCAATGTATGGCCTCAAATAATCGAAGGTAGGGGTATGGGTTCTAATCCATTCCAATGTGTTAATGAATGTGGAAGCAGACTCAACAGTGGTCAGAACAGGTATACCGAGCTCGACTGCTTTCCTACGGATCTGGTATTCATCATCGAGCATCCCAATATATCTTTCAATCGTAGATGTAGACGGAATATTTATAATGAAATCGATTTGACGCCTAAATAACAATTCTGAAATATTGGGCTTTCTAAGAGGTTCGCTTATCTTGTATACCCTTTCAACTGGGCAAATGTCGAAATTTTCCATGAATTCTGCAGTGTGTTCTGTAGCCATAATTGAGTACCCCATGTTTCCAATTTTTCGTGCAAGTGGAAGGAGTCTTTCCTTGTTACGAGGTCCACCTGCAGTTATCAAAACTCTACCACGAAGCGGTAGATTGAATCCGGCTGCAATGTAGGCTTTCGAAAGCGCATCGTGAAAACTTGATCCAAAACAGGCTACCTCCCCAGTAGATTGCATTTCAACACCGAGAACAATATCTGCACCCTCGAGTTGCATAAAAGAAAATTGAGGAACCTTTATACCAAAACCGGACTTTTTTAACCAGCTGTCGCCACGGTCTACTGGTAGTTTTTTTCCTATCATGGCTCGAGCCGCAAGTGAAATTAGATTTAGGCCTGTAAATTTTGATACGAACGGCATTGACCGAGAAGCGCGAACATTGGCTTCTATTACGAAAACTTGACCTCTCTTTACCAAAAATTGAATGTTGAAGGGCCCTATTATCTTCATAGCTACCCCAATTCTTCTGCTGTAGTCAGTGATCGTTTCGATAGTTTCTCTGTCTAGTCTCCACGGAGGAATGCACATCATTGCGTCTCCCGAATGTACCCCCGCGTTGTCGATGTGTTCTATAACTGCACCAATGACAACATTTTGCCCGTCCCCTACTGCATCAACTTCCACTTCTGAAGCGTCTTCCAAAAACTTTGTCATCACAATTGGATGATCAGGACTTACATTAGTAGCCTCAGTCAAGTATTTCTTCAATTGGTCTTCGGACCAGACAACTTTCATCGCTGCACCGCTGAGCACATAAGAGGGTCTTACTAACAGAGGATATTTTACTAGCTCTGCAAAGCATCGTGCTTCATCTAGACTCGTAAATTTTTTCCAGGCAGGCTGTCTTATACCCAATGAATCCAGCAGGTTTCCAAATTTGGATCGATCTTCGGCTTGGTCCACGCTCGCAGCAGAGGTTCCTATAATGTTGATATTTGCAGAAGCTAACCTTGGAGTAAGGGTATTTGCAGTCTGTCCCCCAACGCAAGTTACTACTCCATCAGGATATTCTCTTTCGCAAATGTCCATTACTCTTTCAAATGTTAGTTCTTCGAAATACAAGCGATCGCAGATATCATAATCAGTGGAGACAGTCTCAGGGTTACAGTTTATAATTGTGACTTCCTTACAGCCATTGTCTTTCAGACCCCAAACCATATTTACTGTGCCCCAATCAAATTCTACACTACTTCCTATCCTGTATGGCCCAGCGCCTAGGACAATCACCCTTGAAGGTGTAGCGTCGGATCGAGGTTTGGGAGTCCTCTTATCAGAAATTAATTTCCTGACATTCCTTCGAGAGACACATTTCACGTCATTAAATTCCCCACCGTAGGTAAGATAAAGATAATTGGTTTTTGCTGGCCATTCGGCAGCTAAAGTATCAATTTGTTTGGTAACAGGCTGGACCATCAACTTCTTTCTTAATGCTCTCACCTCTATCTCGTTGATGTTAGTGCAATTGGCAATTTGCACATCAGAGAATCCCATTTTCTTAGCTTCCATTAATATACTCCTATCAAGAATCGAAGTTTTTAGGTTAATCTCGGTCTGGATCACCGTCTGTATCTTATTCAAAAACCATGGATCTATTGACGAGAGTGAGTTGACGCGTTCCACTGACATACCCACCTTTAAAGCTCTTACAACATCGAAAAGGATCTCATCTGTCGGATGCAATAGAGATTGTTCAATGGATTCAATTTCATCATTTCCTAAATTAGTAGTACTATTACCATTACCATTATTACATTCGTTAGGACCAGCTGCTACAATTGAAGTTGAAGTTGGATCAGCTAAAGGATTATCCCTTTGGAAATCTAAATCTGGCCTATGTGGATTACTCTCGGTTTCCAGCGAATTTAAATCCGAAGCTCTATCCGGCACCATTCGTTTTTTCAGTAAGGATGCCGGAAGCAACATTCTCTGCTGAGCCAAATGATTTGTACCAGATCTGTGATTATCTGCGACAGAAGTTGAAGAAAAGTTTTTTCTACCTTGTTCATCGTTATCGTTCTTTGAATTAGAAACAAGGCCGTGCTTTCCATTGTCGCACATTCGGATTGCCTTTTGAAGTACCTCTTCAAAGTTCCTCCCAATCGCCATTACTTCTCCAACCGATTTCATCGCGCTGCCCAATCTCTTTTTCGCTAGTTCAAATTTCTTGAAATCCCATCTTGGCATCTTCAGTACAACATAGTCCAATGAAGGCTCAAAGCATGCTGTTGTTGCCTTCGTGACGGTGTTAACTAATTCGGGGAGTGAGTACCCTAGACTAATTTTGGCGGCCATGTATGCAAGGGGATATCCTGTAGCTTTACTGGCCAATGCTGAAGATCTAGACAACCGTGCGTTTACCTCGATAACGCAGTAATTTTCGGAACTGGGGTCAAGTCCAAACTGGATGTTGCATTCCCCAATGATTCCACACTTCCTAGTCGCTTTCAATGCGCTACTGCGAAGCATTTGATATTCATAATTGTTCAGTGTCTGCGAAGGAGCTACAACTATGTTATCCCCCGTGTGAACCTTCATAGCTAGAACGTTCTCCATATTACATACTATGACGCTGTTTCCATGGTGGTCTCGCATTACTTCATACTCGATCTGTTTCCAAGATCCTACGTATTTTTCAATTAGAACCTGTCGTACAACGCTAAGTGCTAGTCCTCGCTGCACTATTTCCTGCAATTCATAATCATTGTAAGCAACTCCACCACCTCGTCCGCCCAATGTATAAGCCACCCTTATGATCACCGGATATCCTATTCGCTTAGCGATATGTTGAGACTCTTCGATAGAGTTTGCTGACGAACTTTCAAGAACTGGAAGCTCACATTCAGCCATGCTATCTTTGAAGAGCTGTCTATCTTCGGTAGATTGGATACCGTGAATTTGAGTACCTAATACCTTTATCCCATATTTTTCTAAGATCCCATTTTTCTCCAACGCAACGCCGCAGTTTAACGCTGTCTGGCCTCCAAAACTTAACATTATCGAATCTGGGCGTTCAAGTTCTAGTATATTAGTTACATATTCAGGATTAACAGGCAACAGATATACTCTGTCAGCGAATCTGCTGTCGGTTTGAATTGTAGCAATATTTGGATTAATTAATAGGGTGTTTATGTTATCTTCTTTTAACGCTTTGAGGCATTGAGAGCCAGAGTAATCGAAATGACGGTCTTCGGTTTATCGAAAGACTTTCGCCTGCTTCTCCGATCTTAATTGCCCCGCTACCCAGGACTAGAACTTTCTTGATATTTTCATGTTTTCCCAAATCTCCTGTCCCCCGTAAATCCCCACTGCATACCAAAAACTATTAATCTGCTGCAGAATGTATAAATCTTTCAGGATTGAAAGTCTTATATCCAAATTCAGATGCATTTCTCGTGAATTAGATCATGGAGCGTTCCATATTACTGTATTCTTTTATTCTGTTCATATAGCAAGCGAATTTCAGAACTGAATCTAATCATAATCATAATCCACAGCTACATAGACAAAAATCACAATCACAATAACACTAACGAAGGCTTGCTGCTGGAAAAGTCAAATTAGATAAATACTGATTTCTGCAAGCTTTTTTCAGTTCCTTTTACCTGAGTAGATGCAACTCCTATGAACATTACCTCAATGCGTAGTTGTCAGGTTATAACCATTCTTAATAATGTCACTAAATTTTTCGAAAACAAACATACAATCATATGGACCTGGGGAAGCCTCAGGATGAAACTGGACGCCGATGATTGGTTTGGACTTGTGTTGAATACCTTCTACAGTGTCATCATCGGGATTATAGAACCAGGTAGTAAAATCTGTTTTCTGTAAGCTCAATTTGTCTATCCCATATCCGTGATTTTGGCTCGTAATGTAGGTAGTATTGTCATTCTTGTCTATGCAGGGTTTATTTTGACCGCGATGGCCGTATTTTAGCTTATAGGTTTTTGCCCCTGCGGCAAGAGCAAGAATTTGATTACCTAGACAAATACCCAAAGTAGGAATTGATTCTTCAATTAGTCTCTTGGCGGTATTGATGGTTGCCGTACAGATCTCTGGGTCGCCTGGTCCGTTACTAATAATGACCCCTGCCGGCTCAAACGCCTTGAGGGACTCATAATCAGTATCCCAAGGAAGCCTGATTACTGAGATCCCCAACGACAAAATATTGCGGAGTATACTGAACTTCGTTCCGGTGTCTAGTACAACTATTCTTCTCGTGTTGAGGCTTTTGCTAACATTGGGAACTGGGTTATAAAATTTGGCTTTTTCAGTCGAAACCTCAGGCATAAAGTTTACTCCATCGTAACTTGAACCCTTTAGCTGCTCTCTAATGCGTGGCAAGCTTAATCTGGTTACAGGAGGCAGTGGCTTTGTTTCACCGTTAACTGCAACAGATATTCCGGCCATCTGTGAACCACGCAATGAGGCTACGCTTAATGCACCCATCATCACACCGTGCACGCGAAGTCGTTTGGTTAACTCGCGTGTATCAACTCCATATATCCCCGGTATCCTCTGATCATATAACCATTCATCGAGGGTTTTGATAGAACTCCAGTGACTTGCGGTACTTGACAGATTCTGAACAATCAATCCTCTAACTTGAATGGACATAGATTCAAAGAATCTAGGAAGTCCGAATTGATCCTTCAAGTTGAAATCAGGTACACCATAATTTCCAATCAGTGGATATGTAAGACACAGGATTTGGCCTCTGTATGAAGGATCAGTTAGTGTCTCGGTATATCCTACCATACCCGTGTTAAAAACTACCTCCCCTTCAATGTATGTTGGATACCCAAAACCGATACCTCTCATTGTAAATCCATCTTTCAACACAAGATATCCAGTAAGTTTAGAATCAGATCTGATCAGAATGGTGAAATTTGAACCCTTCAGCCAGTTTGAACTGATGTGATTTAAACTTTCTTGTTGATGGTGAATATTATTTGCATTACATGGTATGAAGTAGACTGGTTAGCCACGATTCATTCGATTTTCTTGAGATCGAACAGGCACCTCTCTATGAGCGAACAGGTTAAATGGCGTACCCATTACGTCCATCGTATATGAGAGGCAACGCACTTCCGTCTCGTTCTCTATTTGCGATTGTTATTATATTTGCCGTATTTCATAGCTGCATCTCGGCAGAATTGGAATTCTTGTCCGGTGCTATTGCTACAAATGATGCTTTTAGCGTACAAGAATCACATTTTGCAAATAATAGAAAAGATTTGTTTGGTATATCAGAAATGTACCCTACTATCGCTGGAGGGAGAGAATGGCACGTGAATATGACTAATCCGGCTAACAGTTCACATTTTAGTGAAACAGGAGGGTTTGAACTAGTAAAACAGAATGACGGTTCATGGAGAGTTAACTCGACCCACGTTAGGCTTGTCGTGGGGAGTCCTCCAAATATGACCGAGTGGAAGAACGTGGAAATCACCGGTTATGCGAAGCTGAGCCTACCGTCCACGGTTAACTCATCCTCTTCTTCTAACTCGAGTTCCATTAACTCCTCGACGAACAATAGCGAATCGGAAGAAATTGATGATTTAGCTTTCATAGGTCGTAGCGGCAGGCATAGTTCAGAGGTTCCTTGTGAAGGGACCGCTTATGTAGGAGGATTGCACAACGAAGGTTCGGTAGGATGGAAGAAGGAGATTTGGCATACGGGTGGATATACTGATGAACGAGCTAGGAATGTTGTCACTGAGCCAATATTGGATAGGTGGGTGGGATGGAAAGTGATAATTTATGACTTGCAGGTGAATAACGAGACGGCGGTGAAATTAGAATCATATCTGGATGACCATAATAATGACAGTTGGGAGAAGGTCACTGAAATAACTGATAGTGGAGGATGGTACTCAAGAAGCACAGATGAAAAGTTTTTTAGTGCGGGTTGTGATAAGGAGAGAGACCATGTTATCACCGAAGCGGGTCCTTTTGTAATTTTTAGAACTGACAATCTTATCCTTGATTTTAAAGACCTAAGCGTAAGGGAGATTGATCCTCTATTGGGTTAATTGCTCATTTTCATTGCGAGTACCTTGATAAGCGCATTAAGATAAATATTCATACCTTTAACGAATATGATCTGACAAATATCGTTGTTTTCAAGATAGGTAGATAATTCATTTTGGATACTTTTGACAGGCTAACCACGCTAGTCTTTCTTGAGCTTTTTCGCTGCTTCCAGTATTATTTTTGCTACATCCCTCTCGATTCCAAGTGATGAAGCAAGATGATCAACGTCCGATGAGATAATAGAGTCAAAGGTAAATCCAGACCTTGTCAACAGCTCTTTGAGCCCATCAGGAATCTCAAGTTCCTGAATTGTATATTCCATAACAAAAGTAATTTTGGACATACTAATATACTCTTCTAGTAAATTTATATATAGATGACATCGGCATCACAGAAATATCTTCCCACATATGATTAGTTTGTCATATTGGCGCAGCGGTCATCTGTATTTGATAACATAGACGATTGGAGTCTAATAATAGATACTAGACGCGAAGCAACTACATCAGATCAAGCGTTGTGTGGTAGGGTGGTGGCCGAATTCAAAGATGCAATAATTGTATTAAATTTTGGTCAATATCAGACAAACAAATTTCTGGTTCCGAAATCAAAAGTAGATGGTTTCGACGGAACACGTGTCCACCTCAAAATCCCCCAAACGAATCTATTCTTGTTTTGCTATTAAGATACTAAAACTATACCCTTTGACATCGACAATACGAGCAGAGTTGGTATTTGAATTAGAAGTGGCTATACTCACGTTCTCCAATGATGATAGGATTGTGCCCCTAAACGGGTGTGTACTTTTTTTCGAATTATAGATGATATTACTCCAGACATGACTCGTTCAGATATAAGCATACAAACACCTTCTGTGGAGACCTTCAGATATTTGCGATATGAATACGGATTGGTTAACATTATCTTGATTTGCCATCGGTACTCGATCGTAGTTCAATAACTCCGCTCCAGTATAAGCGAATTTTGATATTTTCATGGAGTGGTAGTTAAAATACTTCAATTACAAATTCAAAAATGAACTAGTGATGAGAGTACCAAAGTTATCTTTTAGTATATTAGGCATGATAAATACAGTTACCATTTGGAAGAAATATATCTAGACGAGATTGGATCATCTCGAGCAATTGCTTTCTGATCAAATAGGTTATATCACCTTATCATGAGCTAGTTCAACTAACGATTGGGACAGTATTTCGAAAAGATTTCTAGTCATGATTCTTCCAATCAGGTTTTTTTCACGTGGCACAATTGTATGAACTTTGGCCTACAATTATTCCATTAATCTCGAGATACATATGAAATTCCTAACATTATTCCAAATGCGCCAACGTAAAATCCCATACCCACCAATAATGTATTGTTAAGCCCCACCACCATCGACGAAATGATTGCAAGGACAGACCCTATAACTGAAGCGATAATGTTAACACCCCAAATTAATGTTACATTGTGATCATTAGTTTCATTGATTTCTTCCATTGAAACCTTATTGGAATCAGAAAATTTATTGTTAGATCCAATTTGGCTCTGTATCGTATTAGCGTATTTCCTCTGGTATCCATTCGCTAACCGGATGATAGATGGAAATTGGAATCCCATCAAAAATCCAATTGGTGTAAGAAAGATAACAGTAAGCGTGATACGTGCGTAAATGTGCAGAATTATACCTCTGTAAACAAGATCATCTATGAGGAAATAGTATGCTATAGTTAATACAATGAGGAATGGTATGGAAACCAATATGGCTCTATCAGGCCGGGTTGGAAATAATTTTCCGCTGGCATACGAGCCTATTCCTGTAGCAACCAATATTGAGAAGAGTATAGCGGTCAATGCCAAAATTGGTGTTCCAAGGATCAACAGGAATTTTTGGATCAAAGTGATTTCAAAGAACATGAAACCAAAACCGATACAAGTGGCGAAAACTAAATAATACCTATTTGATAACATTACTGATAGCATATCAGTGCCCCTTATCTTAGAATAATAAATTAAAATAGTAAACAACACCCCGGACAGAATAAGTACAGTGGTGAGTAACACAATTAGTTGGAAAGGGATTCTTTCTCTAGCAAAGAAAAAAGGTGAATCGTCTGTTGGAGGGGCAAGGGAAGAAAAGCTTGAATTTTGGCCTATTCGTAATGACCCAATTGATCCAGAATTTCTAGACAGAACTTCTTCAAATCCCGTTTGCACGGTGTCGGTAGGCAGTAGGATCGTTCTAGCATTTCTTTCAGATACTTTTTGTTTGACTATTTCCAACTCTTTTGGTGTAAAAGCACTATTTTTAATCATTACCAACACGGGATAAATGGATCCTTCGCTTGAAGGAAGAAAGTAAAGGCCGGGTTTGTTTTCCACTATAATTACCCTACTGAGAATCTCTTGGTTTTCCCTTAAGCCGCTAGTTGATGATCCGGTACTTGGGACACTTGGTGAATCGTCATGGTCTTCTCGTAAGGATTCATAGATCAAAGGTATCAGCCGCGGCAATTCTATGTTCCATCGTATCATCACTAACATGCCATCACCTTCATTCAGGTGATCCAGATATTGTTTAAATGCTTCTACTGTGTACAAGTAATTCTCCGACAAGGCATACCCTCCCGCAAGTTGAGCTGCCCATGAATCAACCAGCTTGATCATGATGAGGTCGAATCTTGAATCAGTACCACTTAAGTATCTTCTCCCTTCATCAATTACTAATTCTACCTGATCTCGGTCATACAAGTTGCCAGCAGATTGACCAAACCTTTTTGCTGCTTCAATGATTAACGGGTTTATTTCAACTGCGGTTACATTACTTGATCCTCCTGCCAAAGATGTTAGGACGTCTTCGCCTCCACCACTTCCGATTACCAAAGTTGAGTTAGTATCAGAAATCTCGTAAGGCAAGAAATCCATATAGCGCTTGATCCATTCCAGATCCTGTAAGGTTCCATTCCAACGTATCACTGGTGTGTCGGCATCAGCATCTATTGCAATGGCGGCTAGAGCCCTGGATCTTCCAGAGGCATCGAAGCTTTGAGATTGAGTCGTATTGTGTAGTTGGCGGGTCACATCAATCTTTGAAAATGAATTCCATTCGGTAAAAAGATGTTCAAAATTCGAGGGATTAGAAAGCTGGTGGTGTAATCCTTTTTTCTCGCCTGGTTTAATTGAAATCAAATCTGCATGTGTGGAACTCAGCGCTAGAATCAGCGAAAAAATAACTACAAGGCCCAGCGAAATCGTTAGCAATCTAATTAATTGCGTTCTGCTCTTACTACCCGTACTAGTGTCATAATGAGTTAGACCTTGTTCTGCCTTGGACGACTCTCCGTTCCTTTGAATGAGAGCTGCCCACCTGACGAAGACCTTTTTGACTTTTAATGATCGTGGAAGACGAATGGACAAGTAAGTTTTATTTGTACTCATAACAAATATTCCCAGCAGGCAAGTCACAGATATCAACAACGAAACAAAAACTAACGTATATTCAGCTCCGAAACCTCTAAGCAACGGATCCAACAACAGTGTGGCAGCTGCAGATCCCATCAAGTCAAGAAAATATAGTCTACTGATATCTCTAGGTCTGGAATAGAAAATTAGTGCTATGGCAATACCTGCAAACACGAAAGGTAATGAGGAGGCGAGGTAGAATAGGTAAAGAAAATCTATGCTGGGTGGGATGAGGTAACTTGTTACAACAATGAAAACTCCTATGGATATCGCAAAACCTAAGGAAGACTTCAGTAAATAGACAGGTATGTCTTCTCTCCGAAGTCGATTCTTGGCTATATGTGCAACAAGAGAACCTATACCAAGGCCAAAAAAAGCAATTGAAATGGCCATAAATGCATAGTCATACCAGAGAATTATTGAGAAGATTCGAGTGAGGGTAAGCTCTAAAAGCAATACACTCGATGAAACCACTGCAAGAAGAACAGCGTAGAAGAAGACGAGAGAAGTGCCAATAATCAATCCTTGTTGAAACACAAACCCCATGTAAATTTATTACTAAGAAAATTCATTTTTGAAACAGGAATTTAGGATGGTAAAAGATGAATGATAGCAATGAGTAGAATCCAGCCAGAATTTCGCTTAATTCTGTTTAATTCGAATTACTTTTGAAAGCTACGGGATAAAGTATACAATGAAACTAGCGCCTACTATTGCGCTAACTATCAGTGCGGTAATTACTATCCCTTTCTTGGTAGTCCTTCGTTTTCTTAATGGTTGCTCATTTACTTTATCGTCGATTTCTCTGTGATTGTTATCCTGTTCCAAAAAGCTTCACCAACCTCGTTAAACTTAATAATTGTCAGAATCAGGCAATTATAAATGTGACTGATAAATTATGATATTTTTGCCGTTCCATTTGCACTAGAGCAAACACAAAGCATTAAATGTTGAGATCCATTCAAGAATTCCTCGGCGTAGACCCTATCCAGCGTCCTGCTATGATTTGCCTATCTACTATGCAATCTAATTCACACCTTTTATGCCCATAGTTTACTCATAGTAGACCGTCAAAATAGATCATGAAGCTGCAAATTTCTAGGGCCAAATTCTAAAATATGTAGTTGAAACTATAAGAATGAAACCTTGCTTCCATAATCAATTTAGCCAAATACAAGTTGAAAAAGGAAAAGTTGAGAAAGGCCTTTAAGGTCCATCGGTATGATGCTTCGGATTATTGATGTATAAGTGATAGCTCGATCTTCGAGGGACGAGAATTTAGCATCGATGATCCATCTAAAAAAATTCTACGTCTAGGTGAGGGGGAGAACTAACGACGATGGTAACACATTATTTGGCCTCTTCCAACGTAGGTTCATCTTGATGTGGATCCATAGGTTAGAGCTGATAAGAGGATCAGCTTAATTATTTCAATTAATTAGCCGCACTAAATTATCGTATTAAATTTTTAATTAATTCACATAGACAGTTTGCGATGAGCGTGTCCTTCGTTACGGAACTAAGAGAAAGAATAGTAATCCTTCAGGAGGCTTTAGATTCTGAAAAAAACCTTCGGAAAAGGCTAAATGATGAGAACCAGGTGCTAATCGAGGAAAACCGAGAGATGGCTGATCAATTGGAAGTATTGAGGGCTCATTTAGAAGATATAGAGAAGTTGAGATAGGAGGGTTTCTGGAGAAGGTTACTCCGCTCGACAACGGCTTTCAGAAAAAGGACGACATTTGATTAATCCTAAATACCTCATGTTATCTCCTGTGATTTTAAAAAAGGTCAATTAGCAGATGGCCTGCAGCTTTACTCATGATTGTGTGTGTACTTTTCCATATCAGAGTACCCTTCATAACAGCCTCCAATAGTTTTAATCAATTTTTATGACATCGCTCGCCAAAAAAAATCTTCAGCGGAATAGCTTGGAAGGCTTGGAAGATCACAAGTATATCAGTCAACAACTGATTTGAGGTACCTGAAGCTTAGAGAAAGCTTTAAAGATCACCTTTTCTTTAGATCGGTAAACCAAAGACAAATGCCTTTTAGGTCCGAGCTCAAAATTGTGCTATCCCAAGGAATTCCGTGGTAATGCCTCCGTCGGGAAGAAGGAGGATGTCCCGCAGGTTACCGTTCTTCCGGTGTGACAATTCGTATAAGAATGATACCCATAATTATGATCGGGCGTGATACATTACTTTGAGTTCGTCGGACGGTGTTTTCACTCATCCAAACCTAACCATTAGAACGGAATATGACGTGTAGGATCCGAATATAGTATATGGGTACGCGATATGATAGTTTAGACATAGATCAAACGCTCGCGACCCGCAAATTAGAGTCATTTAAGTATATGTGATGTATATATATACCTTATGTTAAGAAACAAGTTATTATGTAAGAATCACAGAGATTACGAATTCACAATAACTGATCCAGATTCTGGAGAGACGATTTGTACCAGCTGTGGAGTTGTTCTCTCAGAAAGGGTGTCTCAACAAAATGTCCAAGAACGCAGATCGTTCGACGCATTACAGGACAGAGAAAGGAGCAGAGTAGGGATGCCTAATACTCTTGCTAGACATGATAAAGGACTTTATACCGTCATCGGCAAACCAAACAAGGACGCTAGTGGTCAGGCTATTGACAACTCCATGCGTGTTATGATGGAAAGATTAAGGACTTGGGATTACCGATTACAAGCAAGGACTGCAACTGATAGAAATCTTAAGAGTGCCTTTGTGAAGCTTGAAGCAATGAAGGGAAAGCTATCGTTGCCTTATGCCACGATAGAAAAAGCCGCCTACATATATAGAAAGGTTCAGGGGATGGGAATGATAAAAGGCAGAACTATAAATGCTGCCTTGGGTGCGTCTATTTACATTGCTTGTAGAGAGGCTGCCATTACAAGGACTTTGAATGACATAGCAGTCATAAGCAATACCTCATACAAAGAGCTAGCCCGCACATATAGACTCATAGTGTTAAATTTGGATCTAAAAATACCAATGATTGACCCAATTAAGTGTGTATCAAGACTTGCGAACAAATTAGGAATAAGTGAAATCACAAAGCGGTATGCTATTGACTATATGCGTGTGATCTCAAAAAGCGGAATTTCGGCAGGAAAAGATCCAATGGGATTAGCCGGAGCTGTCATTTATCTTTCTTGCAGGAACCACGACCAAGCAAGGACTCAGATTGAAGTGGCAAATGCAGGAGGCGTAACAGAGGTGACACTTAGGAATAGAACTAAGGAGTTGTCTATGAAGATCCCACAA
Organism: Nitrososphaerales archaeon TH526; assembly: GCA_014523665.1. Taxonomy (GTDB): domain Archaea; phylum Thermoproteota; class Nitrososphaeria; order Nitrososphaerales; family Nitrososphaeraceae; genus TH5896. The sequence goes on along the minus strand of JAATVR010000051.1, from coordinate 540 downwards.
CTCAACTAAAGTGTTTAGTCCGGGTGTAGTATATCCCCGGGTACCATTTGAGTTTGGACTGAGGTAATGGCCCGGTATATCGAGTATTACAAGGGAAATCGGTATCGCTTTAAGATATCGGCGCATTGGTCATCTTGGTCATGTTAAGGTGATAATCACACATCCTGTGGCTTGTGAACCGGATATAAAAATAATTTCCATAAAATGTATAAGTAGTTAAGTAAAAGAGAGTTTATGCAGCCGGATACATTTTCTCTGAAAATACTCGAAGCTTACACTAGGGATGTAGGAAGAGGCGTAGCTCGTATTGATTATGACTCTATGGATTCTCTCACCGCTTCTACAGGAGATGTAATTGAAATTAGAGGTGGAGAAAAGAGTAAGAGCCATAAGAGGACGGTAGCAAAGTGTTTGCCGCTGTACCCTTCTGATGAAGGTAAGGGAATAATTCGTGTTGATGGTCTTGTACGAAATAATGCTGGTGTTGCTATAGGCGATACAGTAGTTGTAAGAAAGATAAAAGCAATCCCAGCTGAAAAG
>JAATVR010000550.1 GCA_014523665.1 Nitrososphaerales archaeon TH526 | reverse complement strand
TCATGAGGGAGATTCTCTAACTAGTAACTAAAGGTAAGGACAACCAGAAGAGGTCATGCTAGAATATGCAGAGTTATTATGAATCATAATGTTTCGTTCAAACAAGTAGGACTCCCTATTAATCATACAGAGAACATACAACGGTAATTGAGTAGCGTTGCCGTATCAGATATTATGATGGCTATTGAAATATAAATAAGTACAGAAGTCTTTCTACCTTCATTTACATAGGCTTAAGGTTAGGTATTAATTATAGGTACAATCTTGTGTCATAAATAAATACCTTGCCTTCTTGGCTGATATAGGTTAACGGTGTGAAAATAATTTTCTATAATACTTATCATTTTATGCATCCCGTAATGGGTGGGGATTGGGGAACTCATGGATGCATTTCCTCTTTGAGCTTCATGGGCGAACCAATCATAATGCGGAATATCCGTCTGTTATCACAAATTGTGAATATTGAAAATGTAGCAGTTCCCAAAACAATGCCTTATTTGAAATCTAAGGTACAGAGTATGGCACCTGAATTTGAGATAGACACTTATGATGAAAATGAATTATTTGAGACTAGCAAGTTTCAAAGTACAGAGACAAAATTGGTAGATCAATCACCCGCAGGAACGAAGACTTTCTCTGTTAGTAGTAACAGTTTTAGTGTTAAACAGACCACCAACTATAACATGGCTTACAGTACAAGGCTCTATGAACATGAACCTTCCGCACTTGACAATTCCTCCTATCTTGTTCCTCTCAACTCCTTCATTTATCAATCTGAAAATTCTAAAGAGCTTTTGCTTACCGTGGTAACATATCCCTGGGAATTTCTTGACGTCATTCTGAAAGTAATGCGCAGTTGTGTAAAGAAGACGATAATTTCTTCAACGGCCTCAGTTGCAAAAACTAGTATTATCGAAGATCCATGCATAATAGAAGATGATGTTATAATAGATGACTTTTGTAAGATAAAGGGGTCATGCTACATCGGTAAGGGCAGCTTCGTTGGTATGAGCTCACTCATACGTAATTGTGTATTTGAGAATAATGTCAAGATAGGCTTTAACTGTGAAATTGCGAAATCCTATTTTAAGGGCCATGACAAGATAGCTCATCAGAATGTAATCCTTGACAGCGTCATTGGCAAGAACGTATGGTTTGGAGGATTTTCTGGAACCGCCAACGTTCTTTTAGACAGAAGAAATATCAGATATGAAATAGGGTCGGGAAAGTTTATGGATATAGGAAGGAATCATTTTGGAGCACTTGTTGGAGACAATTCAGCTATAGGAGCAGCAGTCATTGTATTACCTGGGAGGTACGTACCAAATAATTCAGTTATTCAAGCAGGTACCATTTATTGCAAGAACGAAGTAGTTACAAGAAATTGATATGATTTTGATATCACCTAGCGCTGCATTCAGATTCAACTCACATCATCTGTGGCAGGCATGATCCCTTGGTATTAATAGGAAATAAAGTGAGCAAAAGAAGGGCAGAATTAACTATCGCCTAACATATGAAAAGATAAAACAAGTTGAAACCAAGATATGAGGAAGGACTTCATCTACAAAAGAGTGATTCTAAATAATACCAATAGTCCCCCCAGTTCCGCTACATGTATGGCCAAAAAATATGGGATCAATGTGGGTGCATAAAGCGGCTCCATCATAAAATAACCATAAACAGCAATTATATTGTGTAACATCAATAGGCTAGCAAAAAGGATTAGGCCAATAGTAAAATTAGCCTTGCTACTTTTGTAGACTTTTGCATACAGTACAAGTAATGCTATTAGGACAGCAATATTAGCTGAAGCCACAATCGCATTAGCGCTGATCAGAGGATCCAACCTAATATCAGAAAAATATAGGAATTCTCTTATTTACTTTTGTCCATATTTGTTCCAGATTCAAGAAAATAAGAACACTGGGTTAGATGAATAACAGATTTATCCTTATTTCATACTTTTTTTATTTGAGATGCTATTTGATCAAAGGCAGTGATGTTTGATTCGAGGTAGTCAGAAATGAAATAGGACACTCCGTATTTTTCCCCCACTTTACTAACCATATTATTCTTCTCAAGTACTGTAATATGGTGTTGAATCGCTTTGTAATCAAGTTTGAGGGTTTCGGCAATTTGATTTATGTTATGAGGGTGTTCTTTTAGCAATTCAATAATCTTGATTCTATTATTACCACCCCTAGAGCCAGCAAAAAGGTACCAAAATATACGCTTAGCATTAGGGTCGAGCATTAACTCCATAATTTTGGTTTGACTAGGCTAATAAGTATAGATTGAAAATCCTTGTTTTGGGTCCCCGTCCCTTCGCAAGCGTGTTTGCTTAAACTGAGATCAGCTTCGGCACGCTGAATTTACAATTTGTAGATTAAGTAAAGAAAAGTATGCCTTATTTGAATCTGCCCAGACTAACCTATGAACAACGAAGAAGGTCGATTGTGGTGATAATTCAGAGTAAGAATAATGCGAATGTCAAAGTCTGATGACTGACCAGTCGGTTATGTTTAAATACGGGAATCCTAGCTAGTTAGATACTCCTTTGCAAATTTATAAACTATACTTTATATATTATCATTCAAGGGTCGACGGCATATGCTCAAATTGTGACATTGTAGTAGTATGGTAATTTGGTGGCAATGAATGTTAAATAACCGAATTAGCAATCAAGCACCATCATCGATCAGAGAACAAAGTGGACCCTGCATTTCAGTCACTAATCTTAAAAAGCAATTTGGTAAGGCTAATGCATATACCCTCGATGGCATTTCATTTAACGTTAAGTATGGTACAGTCTTTGGATTCCTTGGTCCAAATGGAGCTGGGAAAACTACAACCCTTAAGATCCTCACTACTCTGCTTAGTCCCACATCGGGGAGTGTATACATTTTTGGTAAAGATATAATTAAAAAACAGTCTGAAATCAAGAGAAAAATAGGTGTTGTATCACAAAATCCCAGTTTTGAGGCGAATCTAACAGTAGAAAGGGCACTTGATCTATATGGTCTATTGTGGGGATTACATAATAGTAGAGTAAGAAGGGATAAAGTGAATGAAATATTGAGTACCTTTGATCTTGAATCCATCAGAAATTCCAAGAATGATGAACTCTCTATAGGCCAGAGAAGAAGAGTGCAGCTTGCAAGAGAATTCATACATGGAGAGGATATGGATCTTTTATTTCTTGATGAACCAACAGTAGGGTTGGATCCTTCTGCGAGGCGCATGCTTTTGGACTATATAAAAAAACATGTAATGTCTGGTCTGACGGTTTTCTTTACTACTCACATAATAGAAGAAGCAGAATATTTGTGTGACGATATTGCTATAATAGATAATGGAAAAATAATCGCCTTTGATACTCCAACAGGTCTAAAACAGAAATATGGTGGAGCAAATAAGATCATTGAAATTACCTTCAAAGAGGTAATCAATCAATCTTTCATCGATCTACTAAAGAAAATAGTCATAAGAGGTGAAAATGTTGATGGTGACCAAAAGCGTACCGATAATACTACTAATACTACTTCGCATGTTGACATAAATGGAACAAATCCAAATGCAGTGACGATTACAGTTAATAATGCAGAAGAAGTTATTTCCGAGATATTACAGCTCGTTTCTAAGAATGGTATGCGAATAGAAAGTATCTCGATAAATCCGCCATCCCTAGAGGAAGTATTCTTATCAATAGTCAATGATGAAAATAATTTGAGGGATAACGAAAAAATATGAAGTCAATGAACGACTATATCTTGGGATATAGTATTCTTTTACTAGTGTACAGGAACATAGTAGCTGCGATCGATAAGATGTTTTTGATTTGGCAAATAGCCTTCCCAGTTGTTTATATATTTGTTGCAGGCTACGCCTATTCTGCCTTAATAGGAGATCAAGGCATCACTATTGGGTCGTTGACTGTAACTTATGTTTCATTTCTGACTGCTGGTATGATAGGATTTAACGTAATGAATGGGAGTACTATAGCTGGGGCTATCATCTGGAATGACAAGAGAAATGGCATGTTTCAACAAATTCTGGTCATGCCATTCAATAAAATTCAATATGTTATTGCCAATCTTATAACACTCATTCTAATTGGATTAGGGAGTGCTGCAGTTATTATGCTAATTGGTT
>JAATVR010000549.1 GCA_014523665.1 Nitrososphaerales archaeon TH526 | reverse complement strand
GAAACCAAGCCGGTCTCAACCAACTGGCTACATTCGCTACGAATTGCAATGGTGACATCGACATGAACCAAGGCGATGGAGCAGCTATAGCCTCAACATCACGTACTACATCTCATCAAGCGGCACCACAACTACATATGCGATAAGACCAACAAGAACTCCGTAGTTTTTTATTACATCTTTTAAGATGTAGTGAGGAAGACTTTACTAGACTGAAGCATCTACTACAATCAGCTTTAGATTATGAAGCATAATCGGTCAGCTGTTAAGCAAGAACAGATAGATTGGCGTCATGATAAGGTTCTAGACCTAAGCAGCAAAGGGCATACTAAAATGGAAATAGCGACGACTTTGCAGGTATGTTGCGCTACTATTCACAGAGATTTTGAACAGTTAAGGCAGCAAGCTAAGAAGAATATTTCCAGATATATCGAAGAACAATCGCCCTGAGTATCAGAAGTGCCTCGTAGAGATTACATCTATCATGAACGAATCATGGAAGACTGCAGCATCAGCAGAATCACAAGGGGATAGAAGGGTTAAACTTCTAGCGCCATCGCGAGCAAAGGAGTGATATGCTATGAAGATAGATTTACTTAGCTCCGCTACAGTTGTGGATAGGGTTGTAAAGTTTGTTGATAGAAACGGGAATTTGGATTTATTGGGTAGGGGATTTAATCCCTCAGAAACAAGGAAGTACGAATAGATGACACTACAGAACCTAGGTAAAATTTTAGATAGATATGAATCACAGCTTGGAAGTACTAGCCTAGAGCAGTTTGGGCTACTGAAAGGTTTAGAGTTCCACAACTTCTCGACAGGACAAAATAAACCTAACGAGGGAAGACGATCCGGAATATGACAAACAGATCTCTTACTACGGAAAACACCATCCCTCTGTGTATGATCTGCAGTTCCTTCAACAGAATATGTTGGTGATCCCTGTATCATTCTCGAAGGAACGTAAGAACATGCTAGCACACTGCAAGGAAATCCTCGAATACAGGAATGGGCAGTTGCCATTTATCCAAAGTTTGGTAAGTTAATCACTGCCCTTCACACAATGATTGCCTGGACGCATTTAGGATGAGCCTAATGTTTTGGCATTGATTGATTGAAAATGACGGTATCCGCTACTGAAGGAGACTTTATAAGGACTTTTGAACGCACTGAAATCAGGTGCTGACTTAGTTCACAGATGCAAGTATTCGCTAAATGGGAGGACGGTTTAAGGCCTGTTATTCATTCGTAGAAGTTTATTATACGTTTAGGCGTTAAACAAACCATTTTATTATACGCAAGGCTGATAGTATGGTTGAACTTCAGGATTGACAGATAAGCGGTCTCAGTACGGTTCGCTCGAAATAGAACCTTCCGAATTGAAGAACAAGATGGATTCCGGCGAAAATTTATACATTTTGGACGTTCGGACCCCAGAGGAATACAAGATCTGGAAGATTAGTTACGATAAACATTTAGAGCCCTCTCTCGTACCTTTGGACAAGCTATCTTCTGAAGAACTAATCAGAAATATTCCCAAAGATAGAGAGGTGATCACTGTCTGTTCTCATGGTATGAGATCAAAAATGGCTGCAGAATACCTATCTCAGCTCGGATACAACGCCAAGAGCATAAGAGGGGGCATGGTTGCTTGGAATAAAATAAACGATGTAGCATTGATACCATGCCTATCAGATCGCAACTTGAAAATCTGGCAGATAAGACGAATTTCAAAAGGCTGCATGACCTATTTGATTTCTTATTTTGATGATGCAGTTGTAGTCGATCCCCCATGTAGTTCGGTAGCATCAATTTTCGAGATTGCACAAAAAAATAATCTTCGAATTAAAGCTCTAGTTGAAACACATAGGCATGCAGATCACATGTCAGCTTCAATGAGTATCGCTAGAGAAACCGGTGCCATGCTCTACCTTAGCCCTCTGGAAGAATATGAAACAGACCAAACCAAGACGAACGGATTTGACTTACACTTCCTTGAAGATGGCAAGAGGATTGAAATCTCTAAGGGTTTATCTCTTGACATAATACATACACCCGGACATACACTTGGGAGTATGTCTTTTAAATTGGAAACCTTGCCGGAAGGGGAAGAAATTATTAATAAAGAAATATTTCTCTTTAGCGGGGACACGCTTTTTGTCGACGGGATCGGGAGACCCGATCTCCATGACAAGGTCGATGAATTTTCCCGAACCCTTTTTCTTACTTACAAGAAGCTCTCATCTTTACCTGATGGCACAATAGTATTGCCCTCACATTACGGCAAGAGTATGAAGCACGAAGATCCAATATTCAAATCCATTGGAGAGATCAGGGCCTCAGTAAAGGCATTTAGAATGGATGAAACCGGATTCATTAATTTTGTGGCATCTAGCATACCCCCTCAACCTATGAACTATAAGAGAATATTGAGACTAAATAAAGATCTACTACTCTGTAATAACCTGCATTTAGACGACTTAGAAGCAGGGCCGAATTCGTGTGGAATCCAAAATTAAAGTCTATTCTTACTAGGCCCGACTGGGATTTTGAACACGACATTATACATTCCAAAATTTTTAGCGAGAAAAATAGTTTGATAGAAAAGCACCAAAAGCGATCCTAAATTCAAACTTGAGTGTTCCCGTCCAAAATCATTTATTGCTTTCAAGTAATCACAACTTCTAATTTTCAATCACAATGCTTTTAGTTGTGTATACAGCTTCGAAACTTGTACGGGAAAAAATTAGTGGCAACATTTCCCACTACCAATTCTAATTATTCACTTCGTTTGGACACAGGACGAATAAGAACTATAACTTAGATTTGTTGTTATTTTGTGCATCATCTTGCGTATATTGTAATGATCCTGCCACACTCTCGTAGGCCTCTTTCAACTTGGGAACAGTGTCATATCTCCAAAGTTCATTCATAGTTATCCATTTATATTGATCATGTTCTCTGCTAAGCCTTATTTTCCTACTTTTTGATTGGAAAAGGTAAGGATGAATAATATATGAAGTGTTTTGACTTTCTGGATCGATTACCATAAGTACATCGCCTACCCTCACTAACTTTATTTTGTCGTTATCCAACCCTGTTTCTTCATTGATCTCCACAATAGCTTGTCTTAGAGGATCGTTATTTTCCAAATACCCACTCACAGCCCCCCATTTCTTCTTCATAGTTCTCACGCTGGTGCTTCTTCTGAGGATCAGTATTTGACTATCAAATTCCAAGAATGCAGTTACGACATCGATCCTAGCGAGGGTGGGCATCCTATTTCAACAATCATAGAAATACCTAATAACATTGTCGAACAGTTTCCACTTGGTCTTAACAAGTAATACGTGAGACCATTCTCTCACATCCTCTATATTATTTCAGTCCTAAACTTGGATACGCTGGTTCGCAACACACTAGGACCGATAGTGTCATAGCAATGTTTTTCAAGTGACAGAATTGACATTAGCTCGATTATATCCTGACTATTTCCAGATCAGTTTTCTCAAGGGTATCTAAAATGCTTCTTTTATATTTTCCAAGTCCCTTCCAATCCAAAAGAACGTGTGTTATTCGTTCGGTGCTCCTGACAATCATGTGCTGAATCATCCTATCGTCAATAAACTGCAGATTATTTCTGGTAGCAATATAAGCTACAGAAAAATCTGTTTCGAGAAGTATCTTGTTCAATTTATCTGGATAATGCGTTCCGCCTAGTGCCAAGGCTACCTTACTAGAACCTCTTGGACATAATGAGGAAACATCTAACACGCAATTGCAAACAATCCGGGAAGCATTTGAGTCCCTCCACTGTTCCAGTCCAGAACCGATTTCGACAAACAGAATGGACCCTTCAAGTGAAGTAGGCCCATGATGTGTGGCTTCTAAAGTAATTTGATAGTCGGGCACAAAATTGCGATTTCGATGTAATTCATTAAAATAGGCCTTCAACATTGACGGATTGGCCATTCCTAATTTAGTTGGCTCACCACCATACGAATTATCTGGAGAAAAGTTACCCGTTGAATGACATGTAAGCGAGGCTATTCCACTTGCTGACCTGTGTCTTGAAAGAAAGACAAATGAGGTTGGTCGTTCACCAACGTTGTAATCCTCAATGAAGAGCAGATCCCTATCTGTTAAGTAGAGTGTGACATTCCGATATTTTCTTGATTTATAGACCAGAGGATCGCTGCTGGTAATATGAAAATCCTTGTTAAATGTCAAGAAATTTACCATATTCATGCCTGCTTCATCTTTCAATGATGCAATTAGCGCGATATTTTCATTCATGATGAGGGTTGGGAGAGTGCCTACTATAAATTCGCTAGCAAAGGTTCATTTGACTGATGATTATTTCGTCATGAGTGTAATTTTCATGAATAAATTGAGAATCAAAGAATTTAGGGGCTTGGAATTGACGTATCTGCACCGTCGTTGCTCGACGTAAACTTATAAAATGCAATAATATATCGTAAATACATTCGCTAAATGGATGCTAACTTACTTGACATTAATCGTAATCTAGAAAAAGAGAATGTGGGAAGTAGTGCTAATTCTACAAGCATGACCAAAGACATCAAACTTGAAAGCGCCACTTCAGAGGAGGGCTTTGGGGATGACACACCCAACAACATACAGGAAAGTACGACCGTAAACGAATCTATCCCAGCCGAGCCTATTGACAAGACAAATGATCATATAACAGAAGATGCCACAAAGACCAAATTTTTTGCTATTAGGATAACTGGTGGCCAGGAACGCGTCGTCGCCAACATATTACACACGAAGATTACCACAAAGAATTTAAAAATTTTTTCAATTTTGGTGCTGGAAAATTTTAAGGGCTACATTATAGTCGAGGCACCTGACGCAAATGTTGCATATGAGGCACTGATCGGAGTCCGACATGTTCGTGGGCAGATACGCGGAGAATTGCCTTTTAAGGATATTGAGGGCTATCTTGTGAAGAAACCTGTAGTAACCGATCTGAGCATAGATAATATGGTAGAGGTGGTAGCCGGGCCATTCAAATCGATGAAAGCTAAGGTGATCAGAGTCGACATCGAGAAACAGGAGGCAACAGTAGTTCTTCTTGATTCCCCATATCAGATTCCGGTGACAGTTGATGCAAACTATCTCCGAAAATTGGCTCAGTAAGGTGATTAGGCTCCAAACGAGGCTATATATTCAGATTTCTGGTTGAATGATCAGAAGTTTGACTTAGAATAATCAATTTATATTCAGGCATGTCCCTCTGTTCCGGTGTATGGGAGAAAAGAAGAGTATTTCGGCTCTTGTAAGCGGTGGCGAAGCCAGTGCTGGCCCCCCTCTAGGCCCGTCGTTAGGCCCGATGGGTCTTAACGTTTTGCAAGTTGTAAATACCATTAATGAAAAAACTCGTGACTTTCCTGGCATGAAGGTTCCTGTCAAAGTCGAAGTCGATACCGAAACGAAACAGTTCACCGTAGAAGTAGGAATACCTCCGACTGCGGCTCTTATCGCAAAAGAAGGGGGGATCAGCAAGGGATCCGGAACCTCCGGAACCGACTATGTCGGAGATTTGTCAATGGACAAAGTTGTAAAAATAGCAAAGATGAAACTCGACAACTCCTATGCTATTGATATCAAAGGAGTTGTTAAAGAGGTGATCGGATCTTGTTTAAGCATGGGTGTTAAAGTAGACGGAAAACTTCCCAAAGATGTTTTCAGTGAGATGTCCAAAGGAAATTATGATGATAAGCTAGTATAGTTTAGTTTTCAGAGCTTAAATGAGCCGCTACAGTACGACTTCATTGGCATTATTATTAAACAATAGCTACTACTTCTCTTTTGTTATTGTTGGTTTCGAAACGTACTCATCAGAATCTGCTACAACAGAATATCTGTCTCCTTTAGGGGTTTGTAGCTTGTCTACTATAGCTAATCCGAAACTTGCGCCAGAATTGCTTGAGATGTCCTTCGGCTCGGCTAGACCTCGTCCTATCGCTATAACTCGACCATCCATGTCGTAAAGTGTGGCAATAGCAATTGAGTTATTAGCACTAGTGGGTCCAGAGTTGAATATGACACCGTTGATATAATAGAAGCCTAGAATATCTTGTCTAGATGAGTCTATTTTAATTTGGAGATCTACTGGCTGAGTTCTGGCTTCCGTCCCATTTGCATTTAGTTTGAAATCCTTTATCTTATTAACATTCTTCTGGTCTATGAAAAGGATTTCAAAAGGGGATACGAAACCGGGATTGATGGTTCGTAATTCCGCAGATCTTTGGTATTCATTTATGATTTTGCGTTCCGAATCAAAAAATGTTGCTCCAATCGTGACATTTGTCACAGATTTGTTTCCAATGTTCTTCAATTCCCCAAACACATGCATGATCCTATTTTCATCCACGTAAGTGGAAACATGAATTACTTCGATATTGTTTTGGAGAGTAGGATATGAGTCGAGCGTCGTAGAAGACATGAAAAACATAAGAAGAATTCCGAATAGGAGAATTTTCCCATCCATGCAATTGCACTTAAGATTAACTGAGGGTATTTAAAAAAGGCTTCATTCAATTGCTATTTCCTAACCCACACAGATGACAATTAACAGAATCTAGCGGAGCAATCCTAACAAAATAACTAGCATCTATCTTCTTTTTGATGTCTAAAACTTGTTAATTGGATTTAGATTAAGCAATCTGCATGCATCAATAGGATTTCGATGGACTAAATAACTATGTTAATCATAAGATAAATAAAGGAACGTCTCGTTAATGACTAAAGACGAGATATGGATAACAATGCGGCGAATCACGGAGACGATGAGAACATGACCAACAACGAAGATGATGACTCAACCAAACATGCAAGAGATAATTTGTTGACATTAATGGACACGTTCATTCAACAAATCCTCAATATTAGAAAAACACTTCTAGGTGTTTCAATCTCCGCTTTAATCTTAGCACCTATTGCAATCGGTCTCTCTGTGTACTTGATAAGACATCCGTCATTCTTTGCAATTCTCGAAATAGAGAACGAATTTGGCAGCGTGTTAACCGTGTTATTAGTTTCCGTTATCATAATTTCTTGTATCTGGCTCTATGCAGGAATAAAGCAGTACAGAAAGATCGGTTCATGGAGTAGTCGATATAATGACTACTTAAATGAAAAAAGGGAGATTAATCGGAAGATTTCATCTCAGTTTGGGATGGAATAGATTATAATACAGTAATTACAGGCACATATAACGCTGGTATCGGTTTTGAATCAGATCTCTTTTCTTTAGAAATTTGTGCAAATTGTACACTACCTAATTCTGCCTACATTGGATAAGGTTTCGACTCACCTTTATTCCTTCTTCTTGGAAACATCTTCTCATAAGGAGCAAGTATGGTATTAAAAAAGCTAATGCCCTCAGAAGTGGTCATATAAACGCTAACTGATTTCTTGCCGATCAATCTATCCTTTCTTGTAATCAGATTGTTTGATTCCATTTCATCGAGAATGACTTTATGTTTCTTGAGGTTTAGGCCACAGAAACTTATCAATGCTGTCTGGTTCAATTCTCCATATTCTGCCAGTTTCAGAATAATATCTTCAACGATATAGATCCTGTCTCTGTATGATACCGTAGAACCAGACAACTTTAGTCACTCGATGCTCTCAATTATGTATATAGGTTATCCTATACTCTATCCATGCGAGTATTTTTTCGATACATTGAGGTGGTTTCCCAGATAATTAGAACAATCTGATCTAAAAGCCTTTACATGAATTTGTCCTGAGTTGTCGAAGAACGGCGAAATACGGGGATCTCCAAATAAATACTTTAGAGGCATGAAATACATGCAGATCTATTTCTTGCCGAGCACACTAACCTGCGCGAGAAACGCTGTAAGCTGAATATCGGCGTGTGCTCCTACGCTCAGCCGGTAGTCGTACTCGGCCATAAGTTCAGCAAACTTCCCAGGATCACTTAATTTCATTGAGAAAGCTTCTTGGGCCACATATTTTAGGAAGTCTTTTTCTGACATACCAAATACTTGAGTTAATTCCAATAACATTACCCTGGCTTCATTAAACTTACCTGCAAGAGCAAGTCTTATGACCTCTCCTGCTTTTGCTTTCCCCGATAACCCGATAGACGTTTCCACCTTTTCAAACGAGATGCTGTTATTGGTAGCCGCAGATTGCAGAATATTGATAGAATGGCGAAGATCTCCTGAAGTAGAATCGTAAATTCTATAGAGGGCCTTGACATCAAACTCTATTCCCTCTTTTCTACAGATTTCTGACAAATGATTTACCACTTCTTGTTTGGGTAATCGAGTGAAGCGAAAAATGACACATCTACTTTGTATAGGGTCTATGAGTTGAGAAAGATAGTTGCATATGATGATAAAACGTGTTGTTCTTGAACTGTCTTCTATAATTCTTCTCAAAGCAGTCTGAGCTTCAGAGGTCATCTCGTCAGCTTCATCAAGAATTATGATGCGATAGGGCTTATCATTACTTTCCGTGGTAGATGAGAACTTCATTACAGCGGCGAATTCCTTGACACGTTCACGGACCATCTTTATACCTCTTTCGTCTGAAGCATTCAATTCAAGGGTATCCCTTCTCCAATTTTCCCCTAACAATTCTTTGGCAATGCACAAGGCTGCAGTAGTCTTTCCAACTCCCGCTGGGCCGGCAAATATGAAATGAGGTATTTCATAAGGGTTCTTGATTAGATTCTTGAGTCCTCTGATAATTTCACTTTGGTTTGCTATCTGTTCGATGGTGGAAGGACGGTATTTCTCTACCCACATTAAACTTGAAATAATTTGATGCTTACTTGACATGAACTTCTGAGCAGGTTGTTGAAAGCAGAAAACAGAATATTAGCATTACTGTCCCTAATTGACTACGTGATCGCATGATATGGTGGTGGAAATTAGATCTAGTCGCAGGTGTAACGCACCGTCTCCCTCCACCTATTGGATGCTTTTTTTTCTGAATTCACCCGGCAGATAAGTCTACATATTTAATGTCCGCATGAAATGACTAGCCGGATCAAAAATGCGCGTGATTCCGTCTTATTAACAAGTCTAACCCATTCTTCTAATGATCACAGTTCTGAGATGCCGGAGAACGTGGTCAAGCTCAAAAAGATGATGCTATTGGAAGGATCTGAATGTTGTTATTTGTGAAACAACTCTATCTATTTGCAGCTAGCAGCGCTACACAAGCCATCCTGATGCAATGGTAACAAAAATATTGTAATGGACAGTTTAACCAGTTGTGCCTGTGAATTGTGAGGCTATTTGTGAGCTGATAGAAAAATTTATCGAACAGGAACTACATGAGTCCAAGCGTGAAAAAGTAGTTGTTGGCCTGAGCGGAGGACTTGACTCGGCGGTGACTGCTTGTTTGGCTGTTAGAGCTTTATCGAATAAGGGTGTATTTTCAGTAATACTTCCCGATTTTCCTATAACCCCAAATTCGGATG
>JAATVR010000548.1 GCA_014523665.1 Nitrososphaerales archaeon TH526 | reverse complement strand
ATCATGCCAAAAGATACGAATAATTTTTATTCCTACAGACGTTCAGGCGTAGTATCTGGACTGGTAATGTTTGCATTTCAAATGTGCGGACGTAAATAGATAAAAGTAATGTTCGGTTTTCTGAACAAGCGGTAGTCTAAGAATTAGGCTACATCACCGGTTCCCTTTTTACATGTAATTCGCCTGCACGATCTTCCTCTATTCCCATCATATTGAGGATCTGCCTAGATTTGAGAATGCCTTCGCGTTTTATGATTTTCTCTGCCATCTTTAGCCTATAATCAGGTGTCCAATGCTGACCGATCTTGTATTTTCCTCGGATATCCTGAGGAACAATTTTAATCACACTAACTGCACGTACTGATCGCATGAACTGATTTAGTGATTCATAGGATCCTTCAGTTTGATATTTCTTCATCAACATGTTTAATGCAAAAGCCTTTTCGATATCGTCATCAATCATGAATGCGTTACCTTTTATTACAACGCTAACATAGAGAGTATCTGCTTGTGATGCATCTGTTGGATGGAAGTAGTATGAGGGCAGGAAGCAGACATGCTGATCCACTTCAAATCCGACTTTTGAATTTCTCTTAATGTTTTCAATTTTCTCCCCAAATGGATGCGAATGCATATAGATCGCATCCGAAGTGATCGGAGTATGATGCCTATTCATTCTCATCTCGTGCTCTGATTTTACGAAAACAAAATTCATGGGTATAACTTGAGGGAATCCATATTTATCAATGGAGCATATTCTTCCAACAGGTTGACTATTCAAGAAACCAATTATTTGATGCTCAGATTTAATTTGAAACCTATTTGTTAGTTGCATCTCATGTTACCTCACATTTACTAATCCCCTTCTAATAAACTAGTATCCAGACGGGTATCCATGTTCAACTATGGTACTGTCCAAATAATGTGGTAGAATATCGTGAGCTTGGGAATTGCATGTACTAATTCTGACTCCCACATTTCGAGATCATATTCTAGTATCTATCCATTTGTATATCCATTTATCTACTCATCATATCGAAAAATCTGGTCTTATTCTTTAAAGTTTAGTCGAGCGAATATTTTAACATTGAAAAACATTTGAATAGCTTCATCATCCTTGGCACGGTATCTAAGCGTTGCTTATTATTATAAGATAAGCACAATTTTAGAGAATTGTCGCTTTCCTATTATGACATGATTTAGGATTGAAAGATTTTCGCTGATTGTATTGCTAAATTTTGGCAATTCAAGATTCTTACCATAATTTAGTTGAATTGCAATTGAACAGGTCTGAGAAGTAATGACCTGCGACGTAAATTCCAAATACAAGAACAGATCCTTAAGGATTATTTTCTGGGTTATTTTCTCTTTTCATGAAACTATTCACCAATACGCTAAAAGAGACATATACCACAAGGACAATACATGAAGACTAGAACAAAGATACACATGTTCGGTTGGATATAGCTTAAATAATGATAATAATCATACGTCTATCATGTTCAACCTTGAAATGTCAATTTATGTGGATCTTCTTTTCCAATCTTTCTACCTAATTCAGAATTATTCTCTTTCTTTCCCTTCATCGATTTCATTAGTTGCCTCTACATCTCTACATTTTATCAATAACATGAATGTACAAGAACTCCTTACGTCCACCATAGCCTTATTTGTAGTGATGGATCCTATCGGTGTAATTCCCTTATATGTTTCACTTACGAGAAACATTTCAAACCATGAGCGCAAAGTAATTTCCTCTAATGCAGTGATAACCACAGGTATTTTGTTGCTAGTATTCGCAATAGCTGGGACTACTATCCTGAGTATATTTGGAATAACCATTTCCAGCTTCATGATAGCTGGCGGCATCCTTTTATTCATAGTTGCAATTGAGTTACTGACGCGGGGCGAATGGACTCTTGGCAATCCTAGAACTATCACAAATATTAGAAGGAAATCTACGGATACAGCTAATAATCTGATCCCTGATTCTGAGAGCTCGTCTGGAGGAGAATCAGGGGTAGTTCCTCTAGCATTTCCATTACTTGCAGGGCCTGGAGCCATTACGTCCGTAATGATCTCTTATCAATCTAACGGTCTATTGATTTCGATATTATCAATTGCGATTGTCATTGGTCTTACTTTTATGATTCTTAGAATCGCAGAATCGATAAACAGATTGCTTGGGCAACGTGGATCCATGATT
>JAATVR010000547.1 GCA_014523665.1 Nitrososphaerales archaeon TH526 | reverse complement strand
AGTATTAATAAATGGATAGATGGATTTTAAATAATCAATATTCTCCTTTTTCCCTTGTTCTCTCAAAGATTGCTCTGTCTCACCAACTCCTGCAATTTGTGGAGAGGTAAATATTGCATGAGGCATAGCAGCATAGTCGACAGGAACTCTGTCGCTATCCTGAATTAAATTATGAAATGCATGCCGAGCTTCTAAATTTGCACTATGTTTAAATTGATATCTTCCAATTACGTCTCCAAGTGAATAAATACCCGAAACGTTCGTTTGGAGATATCCATCTGTTTGGATATACCCTCGTTCGTTTACTTCTACACCAGTCTTATCAAGATCTAGTATGTCTGAATTCGGGATCCTGCCGACTGCCACTAGTAACTGATCAGATTTAATCTTAATCGTATTACCAGATGCAATATCCTTTGCAATGACTTCATAGATTTTGGGGCTGCTATTGTCAGGCAATTTCTTATCTGGCTTGATAGTATTATTGCTGCTGCCACTGTTAGACTCCTTTGAGACCGACTCTGCCGAGTAGCCCAAATAAAGATTATATTTCTTGGCAAATATATTAGTTAACCTTTTTGAAATATCCTCATCCTCAGTAGGTATCATTTTGCTCCGAAGTTGTATTATGTTAATTTCCGTCCCCAGACTTCCAAAAAAATGGGCCAGTTCACAGCATATATATCCTCCACCTATAATTGTAAGGATATCTGGCTGTCTTTTTAGGCGTAATGCCTGATCGCTAGTTATAAAACCAGATTCATTTAACCCCTTTATTTTTGGGATCCTTGGTCTAGAGCCTGATGCGATCAGAAACTTACGGGCGGTAATTCTCTGATCTTCAATATTTAGGCTACTATGGTTCAGCTTGTTGCTGTTTTTGCCTATCTTACCGCCGTTCAGATATGATTTAGTTCCTTTGAGCAGTAATTCCTTTGATCCAACAAATTTGCACTCAGTATAAAAGACCTTTGGATTTACCATGCTATTGTAGGTTTCTTGAATTTTTTCAGATTCTGAATCAATGATACTATTTGCGCGACTTACTATTTTTTCAAAATCAATTGATATCTTGCCATTTATATTTATGCCAAAAGTCTTACCTTGCCTTATTGATTCCATGACATCTGCACTGTGAATTAGTAACTTAGAAGGAATACAGCCCCTATTAAGACAGGTACCACCCATCTTATCTCTTTCTATTAAAGCCACTCTCAGGCCCTTGTGAGCTGCTGCATTAGCTACGTCCAAACCCGAACCGGAGCCTATGACTATCAAATCGAAGTCATTAGAATCTTCCATCTAGATGCGGAGAAATTGACTTTGGAGAGATAAAAGGATTATCTCGGAGTATCTCTCAGTTGATATTAATATTAAGACCTAAGCTTTATTTGACTCAATCAATATTATTATCTTTGTAACCTCAACTAATTCATGATCAACCTTGTTATCACGTCTTCTTCTTCCCTTAGTAACGATCCTTAAAGCCGTTCTCTAGGAAAAATGGTAATGAGTGACCATCAAGAATTGAACTTTATTAAAAATAAAGACGGCAAAAAAATGTCAGAATAAGACTTCGAAGAGGGTGCCTCTTCAGTCTTTACAACAATACCAACATTCATTTAATTGATGCCCTGCAAAAAATAGGACAAGTCTTTAAATAGTTTAGATTATGGTCATATTTATACTCAAGATGCCCGTTAATTTAGGCAAGAAGAGTTACAAAAATTCCGAAGGTGCAAAGGAAGCGGTAAAGAGGGACAAGGGGCTATCAGAAAAGAGAGCTTCGGCCTATGTTGCATCAGTTGAGAGAGCTCAAGGTAAGGATCCTAGAACAGGAAAGAAGATAAAAAAGACAAAAACTCGTGCACAACACAAAAAGTAGAGATAGGACACTGTCGATTATCCTTAATTCTAGATAATCAGGCCAGAATGTAATTCTAACTACGATTTTTATGCCGAAAAAAGTCATGGCTTAATGCCTTAGCCTATCTTTACTAAGGGTTAGATATAGTGACGTATCGCTTTGTGCATAATTGAATGCCTGTTCCAATCTGAATCGTTAACGCTAGCTAAATAATGTTGAGCCACAGTTTCGAAATTAGCAAAAATCGTATTAATGCCAGAATGTATAGCATGTTCGACAAAAAATTGGCATAGTCATCGAAAGCAACACGCGATTCAATCAACGAAAGGAAAATGGAAAGATTAGAAATAAATCCTGAAGCAGAGTATATGAGTATGGTTAAATGTCCCTATGTATGGGGGTCAAATTGGAGCAAAATGTAAGGGTTCGACCTAACTGCATAATGAATCGAGATCTACCGACATACTACGAATTAGACCTAAGGACCCTTCATTTCGTGCTCAGTTTTTCTATGTCCTTGCATTTCGGTTTCGCTCT
>JAATVR010000546.1 GCA_014523665.1 Nitrososphaerales archaeon TH526 | reverse complement strand
TGTAGCATGGGGAGATACATCGAAGTTTGCCATTCTTATCACTCAATACAGGAACAATAAAGTAGAGGTATTCTATGCAGAGAGCTTTGAGAAACCGTTGATGAATGTGATCATCAATCATATCATGCAGCTAAAGCAGAGGCATCATATCACTAAATTATACTGTGACGGTGCCAATCCAGAGGTAATACGAGAGCTAAAAAACAGGATAGGAGAGTATCACGATTACTATGGCTGGCTGACAGAAGAACAGATATGGGCATTACGCAGCAGTAACAGCTGGCAGATAATACCAGTTAACTTTCAAAAGAGACATAGACAGATGTTGGAATGGACATACACGCTGATGTCAAAAAGATTCATCAAGATACATCCATCACTGCAGAAACTGATAGTGTCACTGAGAACTGCGATAGTGTCAGATGAGTGGAAGCTAGACAAACAACAGACATCATATCACGACACACTAGATTCGTTTCAACTGGCACTCTGCAACTATGAATTCCCAAAGAACAATACTTGATAATACCAGTTTTAACCTCTTGTTACTGGAACGGTAGATATGTCTCTCCACTTCACTATCACAACGAACACGAATAGAAACCTATACACGGATAGTTAAGGAGCCCTACGATGGCAGCGTCTTTTCATCCAAGGTTTGACAAACTTATCAAAAACTCTTTAGGCATGCTAGTACACATACATCCACTAATGCTAAAGCGCTCTACATTGTATCTGACATTCATAAAGCTACTGATTGCCCTGGTAAAGACCCCGATTACAAGACTATGAGCTTTGGCAATCAATGACTTCATGGGATTTAATTGAGTTTAACTTAATTATTTGTTTTATTATATGAACATGTTGGGTAAGAACCGAATAAAATATAAAAAATTATCCAAGATCTTGGCCGCAATAGATGGTTCAGAACAATCTATGCATGCAACTGACTTCGCTATCTCAATTGCAACAAAATATGAAGCCGAACTAATAGCACTCTATGTATTTTATTCCGAGATAGGTTACGCATATGCTTCATACTTAAGTAAAGTTGAAGATTCTCCTTCAACGGCTGCAATATTGGATTCGGCAAAGCATGAGGCGAATCAATGGTTCAATGCTATTAATAATAAAATCGCACAGGTTAAAAGCACATCGGATAAGAATGGATATGACATTAAAATAAACAGCGATGTTATAGTAACATCTACCTCAATATCGGCTGCAATAATAGACTATGCGATGCATAATATGGTGAACCTTATAGTTATTGGAACACGTGGTAGATCTGGCATTAATAAACTATTGCTTGGAAGTGTAGCGTCAGAGGTAACAAGGGATTCACGATGCCCTGTATTGGTAGTAAGGTGAATGATTATTAGAAGGTGAGAAGTAGCATATAATAACAAACCATAGATTCACAAGATAAAATCATATACTAAGGTTTCAATCGTAAAAAAGGAAATGGATCATGCTCAAATAGGATGATCATCTATATCGTACGCTTTCTCTCATTTTATTGACTGTTGTCTATCTATTGGCTTTAGGCTTCAGGTGTTGTAGGTGATGATAGAACAAAGGAGTTGCCGTCTTGATCCTTAACATTACACATTATCCCATCCCATTGCTCTGGCTAGTAATAGCTTCTATCGCAAACTTTGTATTCGGCTTAGTATCGGGTTTGAACATATATACATGATATCCTTGAGTCTCCAGTAACTCAGCCAAGGCTTTTGGATTGTTAGAAAACCTGTAAATGCGCTGATCTCCAAGGTATAGCTCCATAAATCCACGCCAATGCTTTTCTCCCACGATGACCGCATCCGGTTCTGTATTCTTGTTTATCCAGTCGATGGCTGATAACAGCTTGCCGTTGTCCTTTATGTCAAGTGAATTGAATTGCATCGAAACTGGACTGAAATCCTCAATGCTTTTCTGTGCGACACCATACAAAACAAAGGGGCTATCGTAGGGCATTATCATGTACGCTATCCCTATTGCTGCGACTGCGGTAAGCATAGAGCTAGCTATTGCCATTGCAATAATAGACTTCAATTTTTTAACTAGAAAAAGAATTATACCATAACCGGCAAAGAATGAGAGAAGAATACCACTCAATACTATCCACCTGTCGGCCACCAGGAGGTTGTTATCAGGAAACAGCAGCCATGAAAATGATCCTATTAACGACAAGATGAGTGGAATTTTCAACAAATTATTTTTCATGTGTAGAAATCCAATTACCGCAGGAAACAAGAGAAGGCCATCAACGACGACAAAAAGTACTATCAAGTTTGTTGGAACGTAAAATGTCGGTACTTCTTGTGGCACAATTCTGATATCATTCACCCCAGTGCCTGAAACAACAAAACTAACAACTACTAAGATTAAGAATAAGGCTGTCGCATAAGCTGTAAAAATGGCAACAGATTTACGTTTAACCAAGATTGCGTACCCTGCTAGAGATATACAAAATAACACTCCTACCATGTGATCTGCAGCAACAGTAAGTGTTGTAAGCACAAACATAACTGAGATTCTTTTCCAGTTCGAATCTTGTTTGTCATTAAGAATAAACGAAAACATAAACATCATCGTGGTTAAAGCAAAGATATCCTTGTGCAGGTCCCACGCGGTTCTCAGAACTGCCATCTGAAATATTGTAAAAATTGTTACAAAAATACGCTGGTTGATGCTGAGGTGGAGTGATTTTGAAACTACAAATATTGACACTCCGAAAGCCCCAAACGTTACAAATGCCGCCACTACAACAGTCAACTGTGCAGATAGTCCTGTTGCAATGTGTACAGAATGCAGAAGTAGTACGTATAGAGGGAATTGGCTTGATATTGTTTGCCAGTGCACATCAATATTTGCTACGACAGGAATGTAGTAATTGACCACGTCATATCCTATGGGATGCGGATATGCTATCAACTCGGGAATTGCTCTAAATCCAACGCACAAAGCAAAAATCAGAGATACTGCATATTTTTCTCTAGTGAAAAGTGCAAGGTGTTGCCACAATTAAGTTTTCCTTGGTTATTGATTATTACTGTACTATATCAGAATTCATTGTATAAGATTGTGTTCGGTAAAGCTAGCGATAGCCAATTGAACCACTATATAACGGAGCCTAATCACTGTTTCTAAGAGAAAGTGTAAAGAAGCTTAGACAGGCACCTGGCTCTTGTTCCGGAAGGATTTGAAAGCTCGATTTGGTTATATTCCTTGACTATAAAGACGACAACAGAATAGTTCAAAGGATGAGAAATTACAATATAACGAATGCTTAAACAAACGCTTTTATGTAGACCGTATGAAGACCTCCAAAAGGGGGGTGAAAAGGTAGATGGTGGAAGCAAGAATAGATACCGTTGTCAACGGAGGATTGACATGGATAGATCTGGATAAGCCCACACGTGATATAATGGAAAAAGAGCTCGCGAACAGAGGGTATTTTTTCCATGAACTAAACATAGAGGACTGCCTTTCAAAGAGGCAGGTTCCAAAGGTTGACAACCAGACTGACTACGTCTTTATACTGTTTCATTTTCCTTCACACATCCATATTGGTAATAATACTACTATACCAACAAAAAAAAGGAAAGCAAGAAGAGATCACCCTTCAAATCTATTGCATTTTAGCCAGTTATCGATATTGGCAGGGTGGAATTTTGTGGTGACTGTTCATCAGGGAGACTTTCAACCCCTCAATGAATTGTTTAGTCAATGCAAACAGAGGAGCGACCTAAGAGATGAACTCATGGGTAAGACTTCTGGGTACTTAGTTCACACGATCATAGATGTCTTAGTAGACGACCTTTTTCATTTGATGATGAAGATAATAGGTAATCTTGACGATATTGAAGATGCAGTATTTGACGATAACATAGGTGTGGTGAAAGAGATCTCACTTCTCAGGAGAGAGATTGCTCTTCTTCGAAGGATTGTATCTCCACTAAAAAGGATAATAGCTGAGGTAACAAATGACATACAAAAATTTTCAGATGAGGATCTAACACAATATTTTAATGATATAGAAGACCACGTAAACAAGGTATTAGAGGTCTTGGAAAGTTCTAGGGAAACAATTGAGATCTATAAAGATACTGATTATATGCTTGGTGCAGAAAAAACCAACAGGATCCTTGCTATACTTACAATATGGTTTACTCTTTCTCTTCCTCCTGTGGCCATAGGTACTTTTTATGGTATGAATGTATACTTGCCTGGTGGTCTAGCAGTTGGAGCGTGGACATTCCTTGGAACCTATACTACATTGATTATAATCTTG
>JAATVR010000545.1 GCA_014523665.1 Nitrososphaerales archaeon TH526 | reverse complement strand
TGACGGAAATGGAGCCGTAGATGAAGGTTGTCCACCACCACAGGTACTAGTTGAAGAAATATGTGGTAACAACGTTGATGATGACGGAAATGGAGCCGTAGATGAAGGTTGTCCACCACCACAGGTACTAGTTGAAGAAATATGTGGTAACAACGTTGATGATGACGGAAATGGAGCCGTAGATGAAGGTTGTCCACCTCCTGACGAGCAAGCTCCAGCAACACTTCCTGCGCAACCTCCTGTAGAGGACGGGGAAGTACAACCTCCTGTAGAGGATGAACAGGGAAACTAGAGCGAAGATTAGCATAGGTAATATAGCTGCAAATTCAAGCATGAAGAGCATGAATTTTATGAATTTCATTATTTTTTGATTATTGTGGGATCTCTATAAGGATTGGCATTATGTAGACATCAGACTAGCTAACTGGACAGGAGAAAAAAGAGAAAGTAAAATTGAAACAGATTGATCTATAAACAATTTCCATGTCAGTGGGAGAATACTGTTCTGCTCATCGATATAGCACTCTTCAACGTCGCTCTCATACCTTCAAGTCTAAGCATCTCTTTAAAACTGGCCTACTACACCACTATTAGGCAATTTCTTTTATCTAATATCGTTAGGGGTTTCAAATCAAACGGGTATACAAGTCATCAAGAATATTTCATGTATTGGCAATATGTCACAGTTAGCCAATCATATTTCTCTTAGATCTTATTTTGCTATGCTTATTTCTTTTAAGATAACCCTATACCTATGTCTACAAATAAGCCATATCACGGTGCTCCACGATCTTTATGACCTTCGGGTCCCAGAACTGAGAGTCTAAGATGAATTCTTATTGCCAAGCCAATAATCATTGCAGCAGCTATTCTTGATACGATGCACCTCTCTTTCAATAAAAATAAGCTAGTTTTTTCGTCGCCGAAATCTTATTTAGGGGTTAAGATTCAAGCGGCCCGGCAGATCTCATATAACGTACTCTTGTCGGTTTTACCTCTTGTACATCTTTGAATATATTCTCCCCATATTACGTATACATTACTACCAATAGTAGCTATCTTCGGTTCATATGAATCTGGAGTGTCTTGACTCAGGATGTTGATAGAATCAAAAACTAGCCCCATCGCCTGAGCTACTGGTGAACGCTATATCCGACTTACCAGTATCATATTCCCAAACAACATAGATGTTGTTTCCTACCAGAGCCACTTGAGGATTATTCCATATCGATGAAAAATACCTTAATAACTTCTCATATAACGATGGCAGTCATTCTACATGTGTTCGACAAACCGTGTCAAATAATGCCTATTTGGTAATCCCGCCTTTTCCAATGTGAAGGAACTTGTCTAGTTAGCCGTACTGTTGCCTGTCTGATTGACGGCGCTACAATCACTATATGTGCACGAAATCGATTTGAAGGATTCAATGGTACTGCCTACTAGACTACCTATTTTTATTTGATCGTTAGGTTTCGTTAGAAGATCATCGTGAGATGAACCCCCTATTGCTGAATCCATAGTAGATAATAAGCCCTCTGTACTGTTTATAGCCCCGTCTATATTATCAGATAATATCAGACCTTTTGTTGAATTCTTTTGTAAGCTAGTATCATTGGTTAGTGATGAAGCATTTTCCGTACCAAGCACTCTGGCATAGGTATCATTAACAGAGCTTTTGTTCACATTTCCCTGTTCCACCATTTGGGGCATCCCATTAAGAGACGTTCCAGCTAAACCTCCAGTAATTGATTCGGGAACTGATTCAGGAGGTGTCGCCTCCTCAGTTTTGTTTATTGCAATAGCAAGAGCATCCACTTTCTTACCCGCCTGCTGTTTAATGTCTTCAAATGTCGGTTCATTAAATTGTTCTCCTAATAAGCTTCCATTATATATCTCAGTTAAGTTCAGACCCATCTCAGTGGATGGCGTCTCACTCGTCGCCGCTGAAGTGCCTCTGAGCCCTAACCCTTCGTTTCCAGGACTAGTTATATACCTTATGTGCGCCCAATCATCATATCCGTTTAGAACTGTAGTTTCATTGTCGCAATTGAGATCGGCTGTGACATTTGCATCGTCCGTATCCCCATCTCCCGTAAAATCAATAGGCCAACCAGCTGATACCAAAGAGGAGATGTAAGGTGGACAATCAATGAACATCAGTAATTCGGGGGGGCAGCTTTGACCAATGCCATTTCTCTCCACCAATTTCGATTCGTTTATGGTTGATACAGAACATTGCGAATAATCTAATGGCCTATTGTCCACCTTAATTGGCAATTGTAACTCATAATTCATTATACTAAAGTAGTTTGGTTTGTTGTTCACATAATCACCTCCACCATGGCCTAAGCCGAGATTATGTCCAAATTCATGCATAAGAGTCCCTTCCTGTATAGAAGGTGTTCCTACACTATGGTACTCATTTGGACCAACACGTGCCTTAGGCCAGCTATCATCCCCGAGTGTGACAAGAAAATCCATCCCACCTATACCATGAGATATGCCTGAATTTGGCTGATTTTGCCAGGTGTGACCAAAAATCACATAGTGAAATATCTTTCTTTTCGCATCTAGTATGTTAGCATAGTTGTCACTAGATCTTTCAGAAGCATTTCCAAACCACTTATCTTTGAGCTCATCAAAGCCACTCCAGGTGGCTTGCCACGTTCCATTTATATTTTCGTAGAGTGTTATGGAGTCCTGGTGCGGGATCTCATCGGCATCTGCCATAGTGAAGTGCAAATTAATTCCTTTTGTTCCGTCAGGATTACAGGCCGAATCTGATACAGTAGTAGCAAAAGATTTAACAAGATTGTCGTCCGTATTACGCGGTGGATAATGATATGTCATAGCATCCCCTTCCAATGCTAAATCTTTATGCACAGGACTAAACCCCATAGCCTTCAGGTCTAGATCGACCATGGAGTCATTGTTAACATCCATTCCGTTCAACTCCCAGTCATTAGGAATCGAATCTCCATCTATATCATTCGGATTATTTGATATGCATCCTTGTGCTGATGCTAGCATTCCCCGATTCACACCGACAAGTGTCCCGGCTATAAATAAGATAGCCAAGCTCCATATTTTCAAATTACCAACCATTGCTACCACAACTCCCTCTACATACGATGAAAATTATATAAAGTTTTAATCCATTATGTGGACCGTGCTGTTGAAGAGTATCAAAGAGTAGCTTCTCATAGTTATAGAATGGCTTGTCCTCCTCATTTTTCTTTGGTAGTCCTATTATGTGATTAAATGCCGTATTGCGACCAAGCTGAACCAGGATATAAAACTTGCTTCGACGGTCAAGATTATGATGATGAAACTGGACTGGCACCATGTAAAGATGGGTCACAAGTACCCGACTACAGAGATTGTCCGGATCGTGAAAATTAATTGGAGAATCATCCAAACCCAAATA
The DNA here is from genome assembly GCA_014523665.1 of Nitrososphaerales archaeon TH526. Taxonomy (GTDB): domain Archaea; phylum Thermoproteota; class Nitrososphaeria; order Nitrososphaerales; family Nitrososphaeraceae; genus TH5896. The sequence goes on along the minus strand of JAATVR010000545.1, from coordinate 1,849 downwards.
GTCATCCTGAAGATATCACTTTGAATCAAATAGCAAATCTTTGTTACTTCGCGGTTTGTAATAATCTTGCTTTTTGTGGCATGCAACTGGCTTTGAGCTAGTAAATAGATAGTTGTCGCGAAGATTTCTAATCGTTCTGAACTAAATCAGCTACTATTTTCTCTACAGATTCTCCGATCAAACTGTTAAACTGGGTCAATGGAGCGAATGTAGATGTAACATTTGTTCCCAGTGGCAAAGCACCCACAACCTCGTGTACGACTTCTGTAACCAGCGCATTAAGAATTCTTGCTTTGGCTGGACTAATTTTTTCTTGATATTTGATGTCTTCAATTTCTTTAGCAAGATCATCTAGACTGCTGTTTATCTGCTTTGTCACGTTTTCCGGTATTTGCCTTCCCTTAAGCCGCTGGTTAATATTTACAGAAAAATCTTTTAAAGCATTCGCTTATTCGCTAGATATTGTCTGTGACTGCTGTTCAGTAACGTTTATTGTGCCCTGGTCAACTACCATGGTTTTGCCAATAACGTAACCAGTGCCATTAACACCGACTCCCATTACGTCACGCGCAATATCTTTAATGTTAATATAATTCCCGTAATAATTATTAACCATTCTTTCCCGCTCTTCTGGTGGGAAAAATCCAAGTGGAAGCCAAATGACCACATTATACCTTGAAGTATAATACAAGAAAAGTTTGTGAATTGACACGAACATTGCTCTTTTTACTACTCCAAATAAGGAGTTACACTATATGAAGTATCGTTTATGTCCGAACTAATATCTAAGCTATGATAGCCATAAATGCCTCAACAGATTTTACGATTTTAGTAGATCGATCAGTTTTTGATTTCTCTGGATCCTCAAGCGCCTTTACGAATTCAGTTAGCCAATGATATGTCTGAGAATCGTTATCTTCATAATTATTTTTTCTCAAATTTTGCATAGCCTTATTCAACAGTTCAATTAAATGATGCTTGTCTCTAACAGCTATTTCCGAATCAATGACTTCCTTTTGGATAATTGAGAACCATGCGTCGCACTTTCCCTCTTCTATTAATTTATTTATTGTTTCTAACGTTAAATCGCCTGTCTTACCATAAATGCTGTTGATGTAATTCGTACGCTCTATTCGCATTGCTATTGTTAGATTAAACGCGAATCTTGTAAGGTCCTCATATCTTCCTGGTTGAGCTTTACTGTCTTTGTTAGTAGTTTTTGTTGCTAAAATAGTCTCAAGTCTTTCCTCTAGTTCCTGTTTCTTTTTTTCATCATTAACTTGACTAATAGCCTCATATGCAAGACCTTTCATTTGAGTGCCCAAGTTGGCATAGTCTGCTATTAGATGTGCCATCTTTTCATCATAATGTGAAGTTCTATCACCAAATATTATATCGTTTTTTCTATCTTTGACTCCATCATAATGCTCAGGTAGCATATGAATGTCTATTTTGGAAGGATGTACGTTTACTATATAGACATCTAAATCGGGAATTTTATCTTTATTTTCTACTTCGTTCCAATACTGCTGATGTGCATCCAAAAGTTCTCTTAGTGGTGTATTACTCAATAGACCTCCGTCCCAAAAGTAACGTATATTGTTGTCCTTGCTTTTGTCTGTCGTACACCTTATATCGCCCACCTCTTGTTCAATAGTTGGCACTCGCGCATAGTGGTAGAATTCTGGTAGCGTGTTACTAGCCATAAGATGGTCCATAGTTATACCATCATTGTAGTTAATCACGTGATTACAATACTCAGACTTTCTTGAACCATCTGCTTTAGGATAACTATCAAACGCTACTGTCACACCTTCAGCAACATCCACACTAAATACAAGGAGTCGTG
>JAATVR010000544.1 GCA_014523665.1 Nitrososphaerales archaeon TH526 | reverse complement strand
TTCTTCAAGCCAAACTCACCTGAACCGTCTGTATAAATGAGCAGGCCTACCGACTTTGACCAATCAAGCCCGCCTGCATAGAGATGATATGTTGAGGTATACCCATTCGAGGTAAACGACAAATCTGTCCTGTCAGTTTGCTCGCCTGTTACCTGCGCACTGATGCGAATAGTCCGCTCGACTTGTGCTAGGCTTGATAGTAACAACAAAGCGCTATCTTTATTACTTTGTGCTTCAACATCACTGGGATCTATAGCTAGGGCTCTATCGTAGTACTTGACAGCTTCATCAGTTTTACCCAGATTGTAAAGAGCTAGACCTTTATTAACCAATGAATCGGTATTATTAGTATCCATGGCCAATACTTTATCGAATAATTGAATAGCTTCATCTGTTCTACCAAGCTTAACAAACGCTAGACCTTTATTATTTAGTGCATCGCTATCATTAGCATCCATAGCCAAAACTTTATCGAATAATTGAATAGCTTCATCAGATCTATCTAGATTGTAAAGAGCTAGACCTTTGCTATCTAATGCGTCAGTATCGCTGGGATCTATAGCTAGGGCTCTATCGTAGTACTGTATAGCTTCTTCAGTTCTATCTAGATCTTCAAGCGCTAGACCCTTATTATCTAATGCATCAGTATCGTTGGGATCTATAGCTAGGGCTCTATCAAATAACTGAATAGCTTCATCAGATCTATCTAGATTGTAAAGAGCTAGACCTTTGCTATCTAATGCGTCAGTATCGCTGGGATCTATAGCTAGGGCTCTATCGTAGTACTGGATAGCTTCTTCAGTTCTATCTAGATCTTCAAGCGCTAGACCCTTATTATCTAATGCATCAGTATCGCTGGGATCTATAGCTAGGGCTCTATCGTAGTACTGGATAGCTTCTTCAGATCTTCCTTCATCATAGGCAGCATTTCCCTGTTCGATAAGCGATTCAATATCCACCGCGTAGACAAATAATGCATTTTTAGGTGCGGACGTATAATTGGGTACTAACATAGGATACAATAATAAGACACTAATAGACGCACTGATTACAAAGAGATGCACTAAGTTACCACCTCTCGTTATATCTTCTTTCAATGTATAAAAGGTTAATGAAATTTTTTATCGTTATGCGAAAAATATTCCTACCAATCAACAGTGCAGCAACAGTATAAACTATGAAAGAGCTCAATATGCTCATGCATATTATTCACAAAGCGTTTTTCACTAGCAGTCATTACAGAATAAATTTGGAGATAGTCGGTAAGTTCTTGTTCCCATGGTAGCCCGAGCTCGATGTGATTGTTCAAATCCTAAAATTATTCTATCCTCTTAGCATCTGACAATAACTTGCCCAGTCTCAGGTGTGTCAATGTCCCAATGGGATTTTGAATTGGAAATATGGAGACAGATTGCATTTACTGATACTAATTATAGCACAATTTGTTTCAGAAGTGCAATTGCAGTATTCTCTTGTCTTGATGTCGATACCCTTATCACTACTTTCGCGGCTTGCATCATTTGAACTATCGTATTCATCATTATTGTCCTCTATTTCAGTCTCTATTTCGGAGATATGCAAGTTTAGCTGTCCCAGATATATTAGCAAAACATGAGTAGTGTTTCCTTAATTCTGATATGCAGGCATCTCGATCGTATCCATATTTATAATATCAGCAGCTTGTTCCACTCCATGATATATAGATGAACCATAGAAACCAAATGTCCTAAAGGCCTTGAAATAATCATATAAAAGCATCTAGGCGCATTATCTATTCTCTATGTAATCTTATCCAACATCTTCTATTACATTAAGATTGACTATTGCTTTTCTTCTTCATTCTCAACTCTTTTCAACCCATGTTCATACGCCTGAAGATCCTCTTCACGTTTCCTCACAACCTTCTTGTCTGCTGATTCTGAGATGAATCCAGATGGACGAGCACGGCTAAGAAAGTGCTTCCGGCAGAGTGACATTCCTTCAAATATGTATATTTGGGATGGGATAGGCATTTGCTCTTTTTCATTAGTTGCTACACATTCAACACAATAGAAGCAATGGCTCAAGAATTATGCAAACAGTCATAGAAGTGTATAGTATTTATCAATTACTCCACTACCTGTCCTTATTATCATTCTCTGAGCTGCAATAGATGTATTACGTAGGATTTAAACTGGCAATCAAATGTTCCAATTTATATTATACAATTTTTAGGCGTAATAGATGATAATAGGCATATAGCGAACGATCATGTTCTCTATAGTTAGAGAGGAACTATTAAACAGATTATTCATATGATAGTGCTGTGGAAGTCAAGAGCGAACATTCTCAATGGAAATACCACAAGACAATAGACTTACCTCCGGAAGCAGACTTAGAAACAGTGAAATCAGAATATAATAATGGAATACTTAAGATAACATATAACAAGAGAAAGGAATCGTAGTTCGATGAGAGAACTAATAAGGGGAACAATCACATCTACGTAGACCAATAAGGCTTATACGCAGTCCCTCTGCACAATCTGATTACCAAACCCCCGTCTAAGATGACTTATCTAAAAAAACCCGCAAGAATTATCAGTTCAAGTACAGCAAGTTCAATGAATGTAAATGCCGTGTTGATCCATAGGTTCAGATATTCCATGAAAATTGCTAAATGATAGTACGATTAAGAGAATAAATACTCTGCTTAAATCATCGTACTGTATTCTTGTTGAAGTTGTTGCTCGATGGCGGGTATGCATGGTACAAAGCACCACAAATCCAGTTATGACTAGTATGATCAAAATGAAATATTGTTCTTTTGGATCTAATTTTCAATTTCTTCGATGCAGATACTAGTACATAATGGGGGGGGAAGGGCAAGTTTTATAGGAGCGATTGGGTTTTCGCTAATTCTAAGTACTAATTCATGATAATTGCAATTTTATCATGCACAGTTATTGTTGTAAAATAGCAGGCGATCAATAGACCCACATAACGATTAATCATAGAGTGGCATATAACACAACTTCAATTGTCCTTGCACGAAAGAGGCAATAATTTCTTTTTCTTGTCTACGAAGTCAGACGTATTC
>JAATVR010000543.1 GCA_014523665.1 Nitrososphaerales archaeon TH526 | reverse complement strand
TACAAAGATAGAGCAAAGTGTTAGTATTTTGATAATTATTCTCTATACTTTTCTAATTACCTTAGAATAAAAGAGTTTCAAGGAATTCTCATCCAACCCTGTGAATTGAAAGATAAAATGTGTTACTCCTAGATCTAGATATTCATTGATGCCTTTTAGGATCTTTTCAGGAATTCCTATCGAAATACCATTAACAAGATCTTTGAGATATTGCTCTACAGTTTTATCTTTTCCTCTGTATTGTTCTATAATCTGATTCACTTCTTCTTCCGAATCTCTAACAATACAAGGTAATACAACAGAATATTGAATATCTTTGTGATAATTTATTCTTCTACTACTTTCAAGAGACTTACAGTATTCCTTCAAAACAGAAATTTTCCTTTTCATCTTGCTGGGCGAACCAAAGAACAGGTTATATCTATCTGCATGCTTTGCTGCTACTTTAAGTAAGTACTTTTGGCCAGAACCTCCAATCATAATGATAGGATGAGGCTTTTGAATTGGCTTTGGATTGCATATTGCATCTATTATCCTATAGTATTTACCTTCAAAGGAAGCTGATCCTTCACTACTCCACATTGCCTTGATAATGGTTAATGCTTCATCCAACTGGTTAATTCTTGTAGCATGAGATGGGAAATCATATCCGTATGCTTCATATTCTCTCCCATACCACCCTGCTCCTATTCCTAATTCTGATCTTCCTTTACTAATGACATCCAAAGTAGATATTATTTTTGCCAATAGAGAGGGATTACGATACGAATTGCAAGTCACTATCTGTCCTATCTTTATTCTTTTTGTGATTGTAGTTACTGAAGATAACAGAGTGAGACATTCAAAAATATTCTTATTTAAGTCATTCCTATTGAATGGAATTAAATGGTCGTATGTATAAATCGAATCAAATCCAATATTATCAGCTGCAATTGATATAGATTTTGAGAATTCGTACTGTTTAACTGGGTCATTTTCTTGCTGTAATGATAAGTCTCCTCCTCTCCATCCTTGTGGAATAGCAAGTCCAAACTGCACCTTATTTCCTGTGTATTGATTCATTTTTCCCTATTCACTAGACCCGTAACGATTTATTATAAATTAGCCCAAGGAGCCTGCACCCTGCTGCTGTTGACTTCCCAATAGAAACTAAATGCTACTTAAAACAAATTTTCAAATAGTGACACAAGTTACGCTCATATTGTCATGCTATTACGACAAAAACTAGCTTGACACTTTTTCAGAGATTCTTCATTTTTTTCACAGAAGTAATATCGTCTTGTATTTCCGTTGTATAACACCATCCTGAGCCTTAATAATTCAGAAAGATATTCTTCCAGTTGTGGTGTTTGTGTTTTCACGGAATTATTTTCTTGACTAATTGAATCTGAGATATCTCTCATTGTTTCCAGAGCTCTTTTTGTCCCCCCCATCCATATGTTAGTCAAATATCTCATTATGATCTAAATTATCAAACTGAAGAATTAAATTAACTATGTCAACATTCATCTAAAACTTCAGTTCAAAATCTAGATAAAACAATCTTGCCAATAGATGTACCGGATTCGAGCTTGCAGTGTGCCTTACGCAGATTTTCTGCATTTATTGGTGATAATACATCAGTTAAAGTACTTTTTATTCTGTTATTATCAATAAGGTCGGCTACTATATTAAGCAAGGAGCTCACACTCTTATCCTTCATTTTCTTGGCTGCGTCTTGAACAGAAGCTGAATCCTCAATAGTTTCTAATTTTTTCGTCATGATGTTTCTTACAGTTGTGGTCATATGATAGAAATAATGATCGTAGCTGGGCTTTTAAGTATACACTTAATATCATCAAATTAACGAAACCTCCGTAGCCTTGCCCTTATGAAGGGTGCTTTGCTGTTAGTTAGTTGTTGTACTGCCAGACATAGGTGACAATTTAGCTTACAAAGATGGGTTACACTTCTGTGAGGAAGTGTATTCAAATAGAAATCAGAAATAGGTTTGAAAAGTCCAAGAGATTTGGATGTAGTAGAATCAAGTTTCGATTAAAAAGAAGCATTGGATTGTCGTTAAGTACACGATCTATATACAAGATACTAAAGAGATATGGTCTTAACATCCTCAAGTGTAAGGCCAAAATAAGTTACAAACGGTTTGCCATGAAGCATCCCAATGATATGGTCCAGATGGATATCCTTGAGCCATTCTACCTCAGTAATTCCAGTGAAAGGAATTGTATTATTAGCTGTTTGGATGATTGCTCAAGAAAAGTAGCAAGCAAATGGTCTGAAAGGAAGAGGTCACTTTCTGTCAAGCCGATCGAATCTAGGTGTTGAGATAACCACATTTTTCCGCCTTTTATCTTAGGTATAGGAGAATATTTACCAAGCCAATTCTTTGATGGACTACATAGCTTGCAACGAACTACTGTACCAATCAATCTACTTTCCATTCCTGTTTTTCCCATCCTCTTATCTTGTCCCTCAATAGGAATCAATCTGAAATAGAATGATTTGCGCAATATATCAGTGATCCGTGACTCAATATTCTTTTCCTTATCTATATTCCTAAGTTGTAAATAATTGCTCCTTTAGATATTCAAAATCTCCTTCTTTGTTTAGTAATGCCCTTCCAATATTTTTTCTGAATATGCTTCTGTCAGACGGCTTTGGATTTATCATAGTATATCCCATCCTTGACTCGTTTAGTAAGAAATGTTCAGATATCTGCTCATAAAAACACTATAGGACCTTAACCTAAATTTCTTCATCCAATTGGGTTCGCCTTTAGCCTGCTAATCTCTTCAACAGTTTCTTTAGCAAGTCCTTTCTTACTCAAAGACATAATCTTCAGTTGAATCATTGAAGTCGTACTTACTATAGTCTATATGTATATCTGCAATTGTCATAATACAATATTATGATCGTGTTATGCCTATATCAGTAATCGGTATACAGTCATCAATAGTAATCACGCTTAGCTATCCATACAGTTAAGTAGCTTGCATTTGTAGTTATATCATGAAAAAGGAAGAAGTTGCATTGTATGTCGTGGTAACGACAGATTAGATGTTTGTTAACGTCTAATACTAATAGAAAGGATGCTGAAGGCATTATTTCCAAATATGGTGAATGGTTAGCTTTGATATGGATGAAGTTTGCTAGGATAATTGATAGTTGGTTTGGATTCACAAATTAGCTTATTTGGATTCCCATATGACAGAAACATTGAGATTATATTCATTAAAAATATTTCACTTAATAAATACAGATTCGCAAAGCTGTATAAGGATCAACCGAGAAGACTATTGATATGGCCGCTAACAATACATTAAATCTCGATCTAAAAATACTTGAAGCTTACACTAGAGATGTTGGCAGAGGTGTAGCCCGCATCGACTATGATTCGATGGATTCTCTTAGCGCTTCCACTGGAGATCTCATTGAGATTAAAGGGGGTGAAAAGAACAAGAGTCACAGGAGAACCGTTGCCAAATGTCTACCTTTATACCCTTCTGATGAAGGTAAAGGAATAATTCGAGTTGATGGCCTTGTAAGAAATAATGCAGGAGTTGCTATAGGTGATACTGTAGTTGTAAGAAAGATAAAGGCAGTTCCAGCTGAAAAAGTAATCGTCGCGCCGCTAGAGGCTGTGCCTCCAATTGATGAACGATACCTCGCTGATGCGCTTGAAGATGTTCCTATGATAAAAGGTGATAATGTCATGGTTCCTTACTTTGGTGGGAGACTCACCTTTCAAGTTATTGGTGTTTCACCTCCTGCCTCCGATGCAGTGCTCGTGAGTCAGAAGACACAATTCAATATAACGACATCTAGTGGTGTCCTGCGAGGCGCAGATACACAGGGCATAGCCTACGAAGACATCGGCGGCTTAAAAGATGTTATTCAAAGAGTAAGAGAAACAATTGAACTTCCACTTAGGCATCCTGAGATATTTGAAAAACTTGGCATAGAAGCTCCCAAAGGTGTACTATTGCATGGACCTCCTGGGACTGGCAAGACATTACTAGCAAAAGCAGTAGCTAATGAAAGCAATTCTCATTTCATCAGTATATCTGGACCTGAAATAATGAGTAAGTTTTATGGGGAATCTGAAGCACGCTTAAGGGAGATATTCAAGGAAGCAAGAGAAAAAGCCCCTTCCATAATATTCGTAGATGAAATAGATTCCATTGCTCCAAAAAGAGAAGAGGTAACCGGAGAAGTAGAGCGAAGGGTAGTTTCACAGCTATTATCAGTGATGGATGGTTTGGAGGCAAGAGGAAAAGTCGTAGTCATCGCGGCAACTAATAGGCCTAATGCACTAGATCCTGCGTTACGCAGACCTGGTAGATTTGACAGAGAAATTGAGATCAGAGTACCTGATAAGCGTGGCAGATTAGAAGTATTACAAATACATACGAGAAATATGCCTCTGGACAAGGATGTAGATCAAGACAGAATTGCAGCTGTTACACATGGATTTGTAGGAGCAGATCTAGAGTATCTGTGCAAAGAAGCAGCAATGAAGTGTTTGAGAAGGTTACTTCCTGAGCTTAATTTACAAGAAGAGAAAGTTTCGCCAGAAACATTACAAAAGTTAATTATACAAAAAAATGATTTTGAGAATGCAATAAGAGAGATAATGCCATCGGCGCTTAGAGAGGTATATGTCGAGCCGCCAGACGTTAGATGGGATGACATTGGTGGTTTGGAAACAGTCAAACGAGAATTACAGGAAGCAGTAGAGTGGCCCATGCGTTTTCCAGAAATGTACAAGCAGCTTGGGCATACCGTACCAAAGGGGATATTGTTGCATGGGCCTTCAGGTACAGGTAAGACTATGCTTGCAAAGGCAGTAGCAACGGAATCAGAGGCGAATTTTATTAGTATTAAGGGTCCAGAGCTCATGTCAAAATGGGTAGGAGAGTCTGAAAAAGGAATTAGAGATATTTTTAGAAAGGCAAGGCAAGCTTCACCATGTGTTATTTTCTTCGATGAGGTTGATTCTATTGCGCCTATCAGAGGAGGAGGGATGGAAGGTTTTGGTGGTCATTCCAGTTCAGAACGAATGATGTCGCAACTATTAACAGAAATGGATGGCATGCAGGAGATTCACGATGTCGTTGTAATAGCTGCAACTAATAGAGTAGACATGATGGATACCGCTTTACTGAGGCCTGGACGTTTTGATAAGATTATTTACATACCCAATCCTGACAAGAATACAAGAGAAAGAATCCTACAGATTCACGTTAAAGGAAAACCAATTAGCGATGATATAGATCTAAAGAGATTAGTAGATATGACAGAAGGGTTTAGTGGAGCGGATGTATCCTCAGTTGCAAATACTGCCGTATCTTTAGTTTTACATGATTATATTCAGAAATATCCATCTCCTGAAGAAGCATTAAAACATACGTCAGAAGCACGTGTGTCTATGAGACATTTCGAAGATGCTGTTAAAAACGTAAGAAGACAAAGAGAGATGAAACCAGAAGAGAAAATGAATTTATCACATTTTAGATAAGGAAGGAATGAGAGAGCTCTCTATAGAAATAGATAAAATCTAAATTTTGTTTTATAGTTATTGAACTACTCAAGAATCCCTGCCTTTAGTCTAGACATTATAAATATAACAGTACATACGACTATGCTTGATTATCAACTCTGTTACAGGTACAGCTGATTAACAATCCTAATATCTCTGATGATAGCATAGCAATCACTCAAATACCATCTATCTGTTATGTATCAGCATCAACATTTTCTACGTTTATGCCAAGGTATCCACGCTCATATGTAGAACCAAAAAACTTGGTGCAAGACCCATCATATTTTCATACATACCATCTGCGCTCCGTCATATGAACCGAAACCGATAAACATTGTTCTATAACAAATCCTCATCGTAGATGTTGGTTCTTCATTTCATTCACTATACATACAGGTAGCAATCAAATTTAGAAGATACGCTATGTTATTAGTGGGGAAATGCGAAGTGTACACCTTGTTCGGATTTACAATCTACCTTATGTATTTAACAGCCTACCTAAAGCGTAAGAAGTCTAAAAAGAAGAAATTACAGTACGCATATACAGATAAACAACCTTCCGTAATTCACTCTTATTCTATGGAAAGTAATACTGATAAGATAATATTCTCACAGATCTCACTTTTAACACAAAAATTCAGTTTATCGTTCTAATCCTTTTCTATTTTAGGGAATCGTTCGGAATATCTAAAACCTAATTGAAATATTCAATCTTTATCTTTTCTCCATTTTAATATTGTTAAGTGTGACCAACTCAAGTTTTTATAATGGGAGATCATGATATCGGTTTTCATGTGGAAGACTGGTATCCCTTAAATAATAGAAAATGATAAAGTAGTATTCAGATCGCTTATCAAGTAGTCTTTAGCTGCTCTGAGCTATCTACGTAATCTCTGGCTTCTTGTGTCAAGTTCTTGATGACAGGCGTACCAACGTCTAGAGCTTTATCAAATCCACTAATAACTCCGGAAGAGAAGGTTTCCCATCCCAAACCCAATATAGCTAATATGATCACTACCAATAAAATGAAGCCAAATAATCCCATCCTGTATTATTATAATAAAGTCAGCTATAAGAGTTAATCATTTTCATTCTAAAAGAATATTCGATAATATGCAATCTTGTTATGCTTTAAGGGAACTAGGCGTCTAAAAGAGGTCTTTAGTATCAAAAATTAACTTCCTATATGATGACTCAGATTGGAAATGATAATCAGGCATTTCATTTTCATTCTTATGACAAGTGATGGTATTAACTCATCATTCGTTAAGATAATATCCTCTTGATTAACTTCTGGATTTAGGTTAGCGGTGTTGACATTATTTTCAAGCACTGAAATGTGTTGTTCGAGTCTTCTAATAGTCTTCTGCAATTCATTCTCTTTGATTTCCAAATCATTGACACTCAACTGAAGCTCGTCTTCTCTATTTTTTAATGCTAGATTTCGGTCGCAGAATTGTTGATAGATTCGGGCTGCATTACTTATTTCAGCTTTCCATGAATTTAGTTCATTCTTGACTCTATCATATTCAAATCTAACTCTGGGAAGATATCCGTTTGCGATCTTGAGCAGCTCTGCTACTTCACCATCACCCATTCCTAAATTTTGAGATAATTTGAAAAGATTTACAAACTGGATGGGATTGTCCTTGACCAGTAAGTACACCTTTGTAAACTCAGTAATTCCCAGAAGCATCAGGAATTCTTTGTAATATTTTATTGCATCTTCGGCTTCGAGATTTAATGCTATAGCTACATCTAACGGCGTCTTTTGCTGGACATAAAAGCTCGAAAGCTCTGGAAGATATTGAAGTAGTTTCGTCAAGACCAGCTCTATTCAATACTGCCTTGATCGTGTTTGGAGATACCCCAGCCCTCTTAGTAATCTCCCTGTAGGTCGCTCCTTTTTCAGCTAATGCTACGATGAGAGCTTCCTTTTGCTTTTTATCCATTATCAATATCATTTGTATCTATAAGATTTAGCTTTTGCTATTATGTGATATCATGTGAAAATATTACGCTATTTATTGAAATTTACTATTGCAGTCTGGTATCAAATTGAGCTCAATTCGCACTTACTAAAGATAAATGTTAAATTTTCCAATATGTGGCATTGTTCTTAGGATGTGATCTCTCGTACCATCAGATCAGAAATAGTTATAGAAAAAGAAAGATTAGTCTGAGTCTTTATATGTCGCAAGGCGAAGGATTCAACGGCAATTCCATCAAGATTACTATGAATGCAACTAAAGATGAGAAAAGCTTCGCCTCATTGGATTCAAAACATGGAGAAAGATATTTATTTTTCAGAGGATGAATCTGATTTAATGGACCTGGAATTAGTGGGGAATCGATAATTTGGTCAAAAAATTGTATACTTAATAGGGTCTGATATTGCAGGGTTAAATTGTATCACATAGTTTGACAAAGCAGTAACCCGACAACCGCACCAAGTCCATCCGATACAAACCCTCCGGCAGCCGCATATGTTGTGCACTTCCCCCACGCGTTTAAGTGAGTCATACTTGCGAAGTCACCTATATCTTCGATGATCGCAGGTAAACGGGTTACTTGCGAAGTCATCTATATGTTCTATGATCGCAGGTAAACGGGGGTAATGTATTATTAGCAAGATTAGATAAAGTGTCGTTGTGCGAACAATTAGTCGAGTGAAGAAATGAACCTGACTGATATTGTTCTTATCTAAGGGATATGAGTGCATCGACTCGTTGTCTTATCTAATACATACTTGCACAACATCATTGAATGACCAAAATATTTCGAGATATAGACTTTTAGACACTGCTACCTCCGCAGTAGCAAACCTATCTTTTAGACACTGTATCAGATAGTTACAGAATTGCTCCAATACATATCACTATGGCAGATGTTGGGACCATTCTCTTTCGAAGATATTTTTGTTTTAATAAGTCTGATTTCATATATCGTATTAGTATGCAACTATTTATTAGGTACAGTCAACAATTTCATTGAAATATCATACGTAAAACTGAATAACTTCACTCTTGAGTTGGTTGTTGATACCCTCCAACTTCTGCTATCATCAGTAAGCTTCCATTCTAATTCCTCATACCCAAGTCTGAATACTGTTAATCTTCAGCGGCTCTGCTAACGAGTATGAAGCTCCACGACAATATCAGGATAACTCATGTTCTGTTGGATCGTAACAATTACTGGTTGATAGATTTACATCTAAATAATATGATGTTTGATCGCACAATATTTATGATAGTAATATCTTGGTCGTCCACTACTCACAACAGCATCATCACATGTGATTCGGCCTCTACAAGAGACGCAAAGTCCATTCTGTTTAGCTTCTATCATTCTGAGTACGCGAGTTATTTTTTCGTTGGGATTAATGATTAGTGGGAGAACCAGATTATTACCAAATATTAACGAGCATACAAATGAGACTTGTTATACACTAAGTTAGAGTAAACACATAATCTAATTTGAGCTAAATGAACTAGTATGGATTAAAGCTTCCAAAGTTTAATCAGCTGTTATGTTAACTACTCTGCTGTATTTCAACTCTATCCAGATAATCCGCTATTTCATTGAATGTTAACCAGTTTTTACGGTACTATTTTGCATTTTATCATATCTAAGTTTCATTACCAATAAACTAACGTTTAGGACAAAACCTGCGGCATTGGTTCCAATTATGACCGGGTCAGATCTGATGAGGCCATAAATAACCCACAGAAACATTCCACTTGCTATGAGAATCATCAAATGGATGGATACATCGGACATTTTTTTGGTTTTGTAAGCCTTCATAAGTTGCGGTATGAATGACGATAATACCAAT